>JAZFPV010000167.1:0-4003 GCA_036444795.1 Thermoplasmata archaeon | reverse complement strand
ACTCCAGTTCAAATCTGGGCGGCCCCATTCGCCTACCGCGGTTCCCCAGGTTCTCATGAGGGACCTCCTCTTAGGAACGACGATGAGCAAGCCTCTCCAGGCGAACGCCCACAAGGGCTGCAAGACTTGCAAGCGGGCAACGGACTACATGGAAGAGCGGAAGATCGCCTTCGAGCCCGTGGAGCTGTTCGAGGCGGGGCTCACTGGCGATGAGATCCGAACGTTGCTTCGCAAGCTGTCCCTCTCGGCCCGCGAGCTCCTTCGGCCTCGGGATCGGAGGTACCGAGAGCTCGACCTGAAGAATCGGGAAATCCCCGAGGATGAACTCATCCAACTCATGGTGGAGAATCCCGGTCTTATCAAGCGGCCCATCCTCGTTCAGGGTGATCGGGCCGTCCTGGGGATCAAGCCGGAGCGGGTCCACGAGATTGAGGAATGAGGGTGCGGCTCCCGGCCCGCGACAGGGCTTCCGCTATCCGAAGGGAAAGAAAAAAATGCTCGACGAAGTCATTTGACCTGCCCAAAGCAAACTAGAGCATCACGGCCCGCCGTTGCCGGCGGGCTCCGCTTAGATTGCGTAGGAGGTGATCCATCTGCAGGTTCCCCTACAGATACCTTGTTACGACTTAACCCCCCTCGCTGAACCCCCGTTCGAACGCCGCAGAAACGGCGCCCTCACGGGAACCCAACTCGGTTGGTTTGACGGGCGGTGTGTGCAAGGAGCAGGGGCATATTCACCGCGGGATGTTGACCCGCGATTACTACGGAATCCAGCTTCATGAGGGCGAGTTACAGCCCTCAATCCGAACTACGAGCGGGTTTCGGGATTGCCTTCGCCTCTCGGCGTCGAAGCCCATTGTCCCGCCCTTTGTAGCGCGCGTGTTGCCCTGGGGATTCGGGTCATACGGACCTACCGTTGACCTCTCCTTCCTCTGGCTTAGCGCCAGCGGTCCCGCCATAGTGCTTCCGCCCCGGAGGACGGAGTGGCAAATAGCAGCGAGGGTCTCGTTCGTTATCTGACTTAACAGAACGCCTTACGGTACGAACTGACGGCGGCCATGCAACACCTCTCTGAAATTCAGGCAAGGTCGTCGGCCTGGCCCACAGGTATCAGTCGCCCCAGGTGAGTTTTCCGGCGTTGAATCCAATTGAACCGCACGCTCCTCCCGTTGCGGTGCTCCCCCGCCAATTCCTTTAAGTTTCAGCCTTGCGGCCGTACTCCCCAAGCGGCGAGCTTAACACCTTCGCTACGGCACTGGGACCCCTCGTAGGAGCCCCAACACCAAGCTCGCAGCGTTTACAGCCTGGACTACCGGGGTATCTAATCCCGTTTGCGCCCCAGGCCTTCGTCCCTTACCGTCGGATCCGTTCTAGCGAGACGCCTTCGCAACCGGTAGTCCTCCCAGGATTACAGGATTTTACCCCTACCCCGGGAGTACCTCTCGCCTCACCCGGTCCCAAGCCTCGCAGTCTCCTCGGAGGGCGAACCGTTGAGCGGCCCGATTTACCCAAGGATTTACGAAGCCGGCTGCGGACGCTTTAGGCTCAGTAATAACGACCACCACTCAAGGCGCGGGTGTTACCGCGGCGGCTGGCACCCGTCTTGCCCGCCTTTTATTCCTCTTGCTTTTTAGGCCAGAGAAAAGCCTACGCAGTGCGCAGGCACTGGGAGTCCCCTCGTCGGGCGTGAGCCCATTGCGAAGTTTTCGTAACTGCTGCGCCCCGTGGGGCCTGGACTCGTGTCTCAGAGTCCATCTCCGGGCGACTACTCCCATAGCCCGTACCCGTCGAAGGCTAGTGGGTCCGTTACACCCACTACTACCTGATAGGCCGCAGACCCATCCTTGGGCGCCGGAGCTTTGAGCTTAGGCACCTTCCAGTAGCCTAAGCCGATGGGGTATTATTCTCAGTTTCCCGAGATTATCCCCCTCCCAAGGGCAGGTTGTCCGCGTGTTACTGAGCCGTGCGCCGAGGGTCTAAACCCTCTCAACTCGCATGTCTTAAGCGGATTCCCATAGCGGTGGCCGCCGGCAGGATCAACCGGAGTTGATCTTGGCGGCTGGTGGAATTGAGGGAAGCCAAACGTACGTCGTCGAGCGTCGGATCGGAGAGGTCTCGGCAGAATGCCGGGTTTCTCGTCTCCCCACACTGCAGGCAGCCTCGGATCGGATTGCTCACGAATCACAACCCTCGCCAGGAGAGCTGCCCAAAGCCTCGCCGTAACTGCCTAACAACTCGGTCTACGGCGGGACCGTATCATTCGGATGGGGTCGTGGCCTATATTAGGCTTTCGGGGTGGAGGGCCAGCGGGCGAGAAAGTCCCGTAAGAGGAGGCGGACTTCCTCCCTCCGAAAGCGGATCTCCCGAGAGAAAGCGTCGCCTGTCCAGGCGTCGACCTGACGGGTGGCCTCGGCTTCCGGCAGGCCCTTGGCCATCAGGTGGGACAGGGCCACGAGGCCTGTTCGGCCGATGCCGGCGTAGCAGTGGACCAGAGCGGGGCGGGAGGGATGCGCCCGAAGAAGCTCGTGGACCTCCAAGAGTTGCGCCAGGTCCGGGGTCCGATGGTCCGTCATCGGCACACAGAACCACTCGAACCGTGCCTTCGCCTCCGCGGGGTCGTAGGCGGCTTGTCGGGGGTCCTCCAGGAGCGAAAGGATCCTCTCAAATCCCTGGTCCTGAAGACCCGGCCAATCGTCGGGCCCGGGACAGGAGCCCCCTGCGAGTCGGTCCGGCTCAATCCAGTACCAATGCATGGAGGCGGTTGCCCTCACTCCGGGACCCGCGTCGGCGGTCTATTCCGCATACTCGACGTCGAGGGCGTTGACCTTCGAGGCCATGTTGAAGTCCCGCTCGGTGAGGCCGCCCGCGTCGTGGGTGGTGAACTTCAGGGTGACCGACCGCCAGACGTTGGAGAGATCAGGATGATGATCGGCCTCCTCGGCCAGCTCCGCGACCCGGTTGATGAACTCGATGGCCTTCAGGAACCGAGGGAACTTGAAGGTCCGTTCGATGAAGCGGTCCTCCCGCTTAGACCCCTCCAGCTCGCCGAGCCGCGTCTCGATCTCCTCGTCAGATAGCAGCTCCATGATCTCGCCAGGTCAGCAAGGCGGCGCATCCCTAAAAAGGAACGGGGGCCGCCCCTAGCGGACTCGGGCGGTCGCGGTCAGCAGGAGGCCCGCGCCGGCGAAGGCAAGGGCGAGGAGGAAAGAGGGGGCGAAGGAACCGGTCAGGTCCAGCAGGAGGCCCGCCAGGAGGGGGGCCGCGACGCCCCCGCTGAGGCTGATCATGTTCATGAAGGTGTAGGCGCTCCCGCGCAGCCGGTCGGGGAGGATCTGGGCGGCGAAGGCGTAGTAGACGCTGAACGGGAGTTGGATGAAGAAACCGATGAGGGGGAGGAGCAGGAACGCCCAGGGCAGGGCCAGAAGGGAGAGCCAGACGAGGCTGAGGGGGATCATCGGGAGGAAGGAGTAGAGGAGGATACGCCGCTTATCCCGCGCGAAGCGGGTCTCGGCCCAATGGCCGCCCACGAGGCGGGAGAGGATCCCGAACGCCGGGACGAGGGCGGCGAGGGCCCCGCCGACGGCTAAACTGGCCCCGCCCACCACCGTGAGGAAGGTCGGCATCCACGAGGTGAAGAGGATGTACAGGGCGTAGGTGGACACGAAAGCAAGCCCGAGCCTCCAGAGTTCCAGATTCCGGAACGCGGCGGCATAGGCCCGGAAGGGGAGCATGGGCCCCCGATCTTGGGCCACGCCCCACGTGCTCCACATGAGAACGGGCAGCAGGAGGAGGATGGGTAGGGAGTACGCGATGTAAATGGAGAACAACCCGAGGACGGGGGGGAGGAAGGGCGTGACGAAGGTCCCCAGGGCATACCCGGCGGGCGGAGCGGACAGGTAGAGGCCCAACGCCCGGGTTCGGGCCTCCGGGTAGGCCTCGCTCACGAGGTTCGCGAGGGGCACAAAGATGAACGGAACGAACACGCCGGTGGCGAGGCGGGAGA
>JAZFPV010000166.1:0-2122 GCA_036444795.1 Thermoplasmata archaeon | reverse complement strand
GCGAGGCGCCAAATGTGCGTGTCCACGGGCATGGTCGGGTAGTCCCCTACCGTGGAGAGAACGACATCCGCGGTCTTGGGTCCGATGCCGTCCAGATGCATGAGCGCCTCGCGAGCCCGGTCGAGAGGGGGGTGGATCAAGTCGCGGACGTTGCTCTCATGCCGGTCGACAAGGTGCTGGGCGATGCCGCGGAGCCACCGTGCCTTGGAGGCGTACAGACCCGCGGGCCGGATGGCCCCTTCGAGCTCTTCCAGTGGGGCCGACGCAATCCGCTCCGGCGTGATCCCGATGGCGACCCGGAGGTTTTCGAGCGCCCGGCGCTCGTTCTGCACAGTGGTGTTTTGAGAGAGGACGACGGACACGAGGACTTCAAAGGGGGCTCGGTCCTGGGTCCAGTCCTCCGCCGGATAATCTCGGAGAACGATCGCCAGGACGCGTTGGAAAGTCGTTCCGTCCATCTGGTCTCTGCTCCGATCTATGACTCACGGGCTGACGAAAGAACGCATCATGAGTATGATGTTGCGAGGTCGTTCTTGGAGGCGTCGTGTGAAGTAGGCGAACCAGCGGGGCCCGTAGGGGATGTACTCGAGGGTGCGTAGGCCGCGCGCCCGCAATTCCTGCTTCAGGGGATCGCGAACGCCCATGAGGGTCTGAAACTCCAGATCTCGTTGGTGCTCTTCCTGGAGGGCCAACCCGTCCCGGATCATGGCATCGTCGTGGGTCGCGAGCGCAAAGCGACGTCCCTCTTCGAAGAGGATGCGCATCAAAGCCCGGTAGTTCTGATCGATGTCCGCCTTCTGCCGGTAGGAGACGGCAGGGTCCTCTCGGTACGCGCCTTTCACCAGTCGGATGATGCCGTGAGGCATCAAAGCGCGAAGGTCCTCTTCGGCCCGGTGCAGGTTCGCCTGAAGCGCGACGCCCGTCTCGGGGTATGCGCGCAAGGTGTCCTCATAGATCCGAAGGGTGGCCGACGTGTACGGGGTGTCCTCTATGTCAAACCAAAGGAAGACGCCCTGGGCCCGACACAGCTCTCGGATTTCTTCGACGTTCTCACGGCAGTAAGCTTCGTCAATGGTGAGGCCAAACTGGGTGGGTTTGATGGAGATGGTGGCATCTAGCCCGTCGGCGTCGATGCCGGCGAGGATGGCCCGATACTCCTTACGGGTGGCCTCGACTTCCTCCCGTTGGGTATAATGTTCCCCCAGGAAGTTCAGGATTGCCCCCAACCCACGCTCGTTCGCCGCTTGGGCCCTCTGGAGACCTTCTTCGAAGGTTATCCCGGCGACCCACTGGCGTGCGAGAGGGAGGAGGAGGTCCACGCTTACCGGGAGCGGTCCTTCGCTGAAAAGGTTCTTGGCCCGCTCCTTGGGAGAAACTTCCTAAAGGAGGGGACCCTAATTGGTATCGATGGGGTATCCAGAACAACTCGAGAGCGCCGCCGGGCTTGCAGAGATTTTCGAGCTGGTGAAGCGGGTCGTGCAGGACGACCTCGGACGGCTACGGGCGGGGCTGATGCTCGGGCTGGCGGACCTGGGCAATCACCCGCGTGGTTTCATCGGCGGGTTCCACGCCGTGGGCAGCAATGTGATCGTGATGAACAAGGTGCCGCTGCTCCGAATCAAGGACACGAACGAGGCTCTCTACAAGCCCTACGCCTTCAACGTGCTCCTCCACGAATATCTTCACACCTTGGGGTACCTGGACGAAGGGACAGTCCGCTCTACCGTCGCCCGGCTCAGCGAAGCCGCGTTCGGCCCTGACCACCTTGTCACCCAGATCGGTCGGGATTACGCCGCCTTCTTCCCAAACCTCGTTTACCCGGAGGCCGCCTGGCAGCCGCGGGAGTTCTCCATGGAGCTCGTCTCCGACTTTGACAAGGGGAGCGCGAGTTACATCGGCTGAGGCCGAAACCGTTCAGAGGCCACACGTTTTCTCTCCGCCCCGGAGGAGGGGAGGATTACGGCCGAATTGCACCCCCGAGCCTATCTAGCCGAGTTCATCGCCGTTCTGGCGCTGGTCTTCGTGGGCGGCGGTTCCATCAGCGCGAACGAGCTTCTCGGGACCGAAGGCTTGGGCTCCTGGGGATTGCCTTCGCCCACGGCATCGTGCTCGCCGTCATGGT
>JAZFPV010000165.1:0-5434 GCA_036444795.1 Thermoplasmata archaeon | reverse complement strand
ACCGCGCGGGTGGAGGTCCGGCTGAAGTGTGGGGTGGCCACCCCGAGGAGAACGACACGCCGAAGGGCTTCAACCTTCCAGGCTTTTACGAGGTCTCCGCCGTCAATCCTAAATCCGACGTTAGGTCACCACGTCAATCCCTATCCCTTCCAGGACGTGGCTCGTGTCCTTCCCGAGGAGGTTCTCCCCTTGCACACCCGTGAGCACGACGAGGACACGGATTTCCTTCTTCAGCTCCGGATCGACCGAACATCCCCAGATGATGCGGGCCATGGGGTTCGTCTGCGCGCCGATGAGCTCGGCCGCTCGTTCCGCCTCCTCGACCGTCAGGTCCGGCCCCCCGACGACCCGGATAAGGGCTCCGCCCACCTGGCTCATATCTACTTCGCCGAGCAGAGGGGAGTGGAGGGCTTCCTCGACCGCAAGGTCCACCCGATCGCCCTCCCCGCGCGCCTCGCCAATCCCAATCATGGCGACGCCGCCCTCCTCAATGACCGTGAGGAGATCGCTGAAGTCGATGTTGACCAGGCCGGGCTTGGTGACGATTTCCGTCATGCCCTTGATGCTCTGCATGAGGATCTCGTCGGCAACCTTGAACGCCGCCTCCAAGGGAAGATCCGGGACGAGTTCCAACAGGCGGTCGTTCTCCACCACGGCCGTGGTGTCGCAGTGACGTCGGAGGCGCTCCAGGCCCCGTTCGGCATTCTCCCGGCGCATGGTGCCTTCCGACGCGAATGGCATCGTGACCACCCCCATGACCAGGGCGCCCAGGTCCTTCGCGGTCCGAGCGACGATGTGGGCCACGCCCGTGCCGGTCCCGCCCCCGAGGCCCGCCGTAACGAAGACGACGTTCGCCCCCTGGAGGAGGGCCCGGATGTCGGCCATGCTCTCGCGAGCCGCCCGCTCGCCGACCTCGGGTATGGCACCCGCCCCGAGGCCCCGGGTAATCTCCTTCCCCAGGAGCAACTTCTTCGGCGCACGGATGTGGAGGAGGTGGTTGGCGTCCGTGTTGAGGGCGCTGAGCTGGGCCCCCACAATACCGGACTCGGAGAGACGGCTGATCGTATTGCAACCGCCGCCTCCGCAGCCCATGATCTTGATGCTCACACTCAGGGAGTCCACGATCTGGCGGAGTTCCTCATCCTCCTCGGCGACCGCGAGCTCGCCCGGGTCTGCGGGTGGGGAGGATTGCTCCAAACGAGCGATGGCCCTATTTACAATTGAACGCATGCGACATCCCATCCCATGGGAAATGGCGGAGATTGGCCCGTCTATTTAAGCCAATCGGGAGCGCCCGCGGAAGAACCTAGCCGGCGAGGCTCAGGCTAGTAAGCAGGTCGGTTCCCTGAATGAGGCCGTAGCCATAGAGCCGGTCGTGGGGTTCCGTTTGTCCGGCCAAAGGAAGGGCCGTCCCCAGGAGGGCCACCTTGACCGAAGCGACGCCCAGGGCCGAAATCAGGCCCCGGAGAGAGCGTTCTCCCTCGAGAACCAAGGCCAGAATGGCACTCACGATGGCCGAAGCGGCGGAGGTGCCGGCGATGTTGGCGTAGCTGCCTCCCAACCCCGTGGTCACGAGCCCTTCGCCGGGGGCGACAACTTCCGGCTTGCGATTGGGGTCCGACCGACCGGCGTTTGCTCCCCCTTGACTGAACTCGGAGATTTGTAAGTCGGCGTCCACGGACCCGACCGCGATGACCAGATCCTGCGAGGCGGGGGTCTGGACGTCCGGCACGTCCGGCCCATCGTTGCCGACGGCCGCCACCACCAGGATGCCTCGGCCGATGGCGTCGTTCACCCGGTCCGACACGGTGCCGGGGGGTACGCTGCCACCCCCCAGAGAGAGGGAGATGATGTGGGACTGGGTCCCGCTCCCGAAGGGGTCCATGCAGAAGAGGAGGGCGGCCTCGATGTCCCCCCCTCGCCCCACTCCCGAACCGTCGACGGCCTTGGCAACGACCAGGGAGACCTGGGGGGCGAAGCCTCGGACCAGACCCCGGCCCACCATCAGACCGGCCATGAAGGTCCCGTGCCCGTGGTCGTCATACGGTGTCGCTTCGTTAGCCACGAAATCTCTCCACGCCGCCGGCTGGAATCCCGCGAGGTCGGGATGGCCCAGGTCCACGCCGGTGTCTACAAGGCAGACGATGACGCCGGCGCCCGTGAGTCCCATGGCCTTAAGCTGGTCGGTCTGGGTGGCGGCGAAGGCCCACGCGTTGTCGGGAACCCCACGGAAGAACCGTTGCACAGCCTCTAGGTTCGCAAGGACAGTGAAGGCGAACCCGAGGAACAGGAGGGCGACAAGCGAGAGGGCGAGCATCTTACGCCAGCGCGGCGGGGGCGGGCTAGGATCGGGGAAGGCCATGTGTGGGGGCTCGAGGTGGTGAGGTCAGCTCCCTAGGATTCCCGAGCGTGGACGGCGATGCCGTGCTCGCTGAGATCCATGGGGACGATGGCCTCCATGTGGCTCGAGCCCTTGAACTTCTCGATGGATATGAAGCGCTTGATCCCGTTGTCATGGCGGAACTTGTAGAGACGAATCTCGCCCCGGGCCAGGAACGTCTCCAGTTTGGAGGTGGTCCCGTTGCTGGGGGTCTCCACCGTCAGGAGGGCCGTCTTCTCTGACTCCGAAAGGAATCGCATGAAGGACTGGGTCGAGACGTTCTCCTCGAAGTTGCGCATGCAAAACGCACGGAGGGCCGTCACGCTGTCAATGACCACCCGGTCGTAACGTCTCTTGGCGAAGAGGTTCTTGAGGGCCTGCTGAAGGGAGTGGACGGTGATTTCCCGTGACGCCCCGTCGGGGGTCCTGCGAATCTTGGCCGGGATGTTCTTCATCGCCACGGGGGCGATCTCCGAGGATATCTCGAGGGTGGGGTTGGGCTCGAAACGCCGGATATCCGAGTTGGCGTCCAGGATCTCGACGTCCCCTGCCTTCCAGCCGAAGGACTCCACGTTGTAGCGGACCTCGTTGGGCGGTTCCTCCAAAGCCACGAGGAGGCCCTGCTGCCCCTCCTTGAGCCCGTGCAGGAGGAACTGCACGCAGAGGGTCGACTTCCCGCTGCCGGGCGGGCCGGAGACGATGTAAGGCCGGTGGGGGATGAGCCCGCCGTTCAGCATCTGGTCCAGGCCCTCGATCCCCGTGCGAACGCGATCGTCTGGCATGGTCTACCTCGAGACGACCTGGGGGGACCGTTGCCGCCGTCTCTTTCGGAGCTGTTCCAATAGAAGCATGGCCTGCTGGAGGGCCTCCTCCCGCAGTCCCATCTGCCAGTGGATGAAGGCACGGTAGATGCGGGGTCGCAGGTCGCTGATGTTGAGCTTCTCGGCTTCGCAGCGCTCCCAGAGCCGGAGAACCTCCTCCATGGCCTCGAAGAGCTCCTCCGTCTGGATGTCCTCGATGAAGCTCTCCACGATGCCGTCGGTTCGTTGGCCGTGAAGGGCCACCTGCCCGTCCGCCTGGACGTACAGACCCCGATCTCCGATGATCATGGGGCGATAGTCGTCGTCGAACGCCGATCCTCGAAGCTTTTCGATCGAGATCGCACGTCGCACCATGCCGGACTCGTACCACTTGTGCAGCCGAATTTCGCCCCGCGCGAGGTGGAACTCCGTCTCGAGCCGCTCCGGGGAGGGGAGGTCCGTGGTGATGACGATCGTGGCTTCCAACTCGGAGAGGAAGCGCATGAAGGATTGGATGAGGATGCTGTTGTCTTCCCCCCGCATGCCGAAGAGCTTGAGGCTGGTCATGGAGTCGATGACCACGCGGGTGTACCGCTTGCCCGTGAGCTTGAAGTGCTCCGTGAATTCCTGCTTGAGCATCTTCTGGACCGAGTGGACGGAGACCTCCATGATGCGCGCCTGGCTCTTGCGCATCTCGGAGACCTGCTCCATGTCGCGAACGTCGAGGGTGGTTCCGACGTCGATGATGGACTTCGACTTGGAGTGGGCCCGGATGTCAGGCGTTGCGTCGAGGATGCGGAGGCGGTCGAGGCTCCACCCGAAGTGGGCCATGTTCACCTTGATCTCGTTCGGGGGCTCGTCGACGGACACCAAGATGACGCTTTCCCCGTTCCGGATGCCCTCCAAGAGAAAGTGCATGCCTAGAATGCTCTTCCCGGAGCCGGTCGGGCCGGTGAGCACGTAGGACCGGGCGGGAACCAGGCCGCCATGGAGCATCGCGTCTAAGCCTGCGATCCCGGTGGATACGCGCTGCATCAAGAACCGCGCGTTCCTTCGGTCCCGGGCGGATAAACGTATCTTTCCGATTCTTTCCGATGATAAGGCGGTCCAGGTCGCCTCGAAACGGAGGAACGCGCTCGGGGGCGGTCCCTACAGGTCCTGGCCCCGGAACCGCCAGAAGGCGAGGACCACAGGGACGGATGCCCAGAGGGCCAGGGAGAGGCCGGTTGTGCCCACCGTCACGAAGTCGGGGAGTCGGAGGGGAACCCCAAAGGCGCTGCTGATGCCGAAGGCCAGGGCGGCGAAGGACTGGAAGGCGTCGACGGGATTGGCGATGCCCACGGCGTAAAACCAGTCCGGCAGTTCTTGAGGGATAAAGCTGCCCCCCGTCGCCACGAGGACGCCGAGCAGCGCGAGGTCGAAGATGAAGACGAAGAAGAACCAGAAGAAGACGGCGAGGCCCAGGGCCGTCCTCCGCCGCTTCGCGACCGTGGACAAGAGGAGCCCGACGCTCAGAAAGGCCAAGGCGAAGACGATGGCTCCCAAGAGGAAGACGAGGAAACTCTCCCAGCCCTCGGTGCCGACGAAGGCCATGACCATCACCCCGCCGATGCCCAGCCCCGCGAGGATCGCGGTCAGCATGACCGCGCCCAGGCCTAGGAACTTCCCCAGGATGGTCTCGAGACGGGTGATGGGCATGGACATGAGCAGCAGCATCGAGCCACGCTCTTTCTCGCCCACGACGGCGGCGGAGCTGATCATGAGGCCGAGGATGGGCACGAGGATCGTGGCGATGGTCGTCATGCCAATGACCGTATCGGAGAGGTCCTGAAACCCCGCACCGCCTCCCGTCTGCGTTGCCCCGAGGAAGGAGACCACCACGGTGAGAACAAGAAAGATGGCGGAGAGGGCCAGGACCCACCGGTTCCTCACGTTGTCCAGGAACTCCTTCTTCAGGAGGGCCCAGACAGCGCGGGCGTCGAGACCACGCCGAGGGCCAGAGTTGGAGGTCACCGAATCTCCCTTCGGGACGTCTCGATGAATTTCAGAGAGACCTACTCCAAGGACCGTTCCTCGGTCCGGAAGTGGTGGACGGGGATTCCCCGTGCAGCGCTTCCTCAGGTCTCATCATCGTGGCCCACAGTGATGACTACATTTCCTTTCTTATGCCCTTTTTCGACATACCGATGAGCCTCGACAACTTGCTCCAATGGATAGCGTCGATCTATGACCGATTTTAACTTTCCCGCCTCAA
>JAZFPV010000164.1:0-2091 GCA_036444795.1 Thermoplasmata archaeon | reverse complement strand
CGTACGCACAAGCCTTAACTTGGTGCCAATCCTCCGACCAGCGGTGTCCGGACTTCGCACTCTTTCCGCATATCTCGAGATGACGAAGCCCCGAATCATCCTACTCCTGGTTCTCGTCGCCCTCTCCGCCTACGTTGCCTCGGCACCAAGCGCGGTCAGGCTGGAGACTCTTTTGCTCCTCGCGTCGGCCGGCGCATTGAGCTCAGCAGGGGCCTCGGCCGTGAACCACTACCTGGACATGGACATCGATGGCGTAATGCTTCGAACCCGGAAGAGACCCCTCCCGGCGGGCCTCATTCGTCCGCCTGAGAAGGCTCTCTTCTTCGGCCTGGGACTCCTGGCCCTCGGCGTCGCGACAAGCTACGTCCTCATCAATCCGCCGACCGCCTTCTTCATCCTCCTCGGCGCCTTCGTTTACATCGTGGTCTACACGATGGCTCTCAAGAGGCGGCACCCGAGCAACATCGTGATCGGGGGCTTCGCGGGGTCGGCCCCCGCCTTGGCTGGCTCCACGGCAGCGGTGGGGCTGGTGACCGTCCCCGCGCTCCTCATCGCCCTTCTTGTCTTTCTCTGGACGCCCGGGCACTTCTGGGCGCTTGGGCTCCGGAACCGATCGGATTACCAGCGGGCCGGGGTCCCCATGCTCCCTGCCGTAACAGGAGACCGTGAGTCAGCCCTCGCCATCATCGTCTCCACGGTGATCGTCGCGGGCTTCGTCTCCACCTTCTACTTCTTTGGAGGGGTCTCCCTTCCGTACCTCGTCCCCGCCCTCTTGGCCGGCGGATACCTCGTCTACACGACCCTGCGTATCTGGGGAGACCCGAAGGCCGCCTGGGCCTCCTTCAAGTTCTCGGGGATATTTCTCGTGGTCACCCTACTGGCCGTTGCGGCAGGTCGATTCTTTGGGTAGACCCTGAGCCCTCATTCGACGAGAATCGTGTCCACTTGGTCCCGGGCGGCCATGAGCTCCCGCATGTCGCGCAGAATGTCCCGCTGCTCTTTCGCATAGTAGATTGTGGAGTGCTCCTGGAGGAGGTGTTGCAACAGCATCTTCACCTGACGGAACGGGGTCACCCCGTGGAGCTTGGCATAGCTCGAGGCCCGGGCTACGCGAACTCCGCGGGTGCCGCCCGCGAACAGAGCGCCGGCCACCTTCCCCTGCGCATTCTGCGCGCCCGCCCCCCCTCCGGCAAAGGCCTCCTCGGCCCCTGTCCCTAGCCCGGAGGCCGTGACGGGGATGATGTGGCCGTATCGGAAGATCCGTCCCAAGACCCCCTGTTTCGTCTCCAGGTCCGTCACGTTCTCGAAGAGGATGCTACGCTCGCTCTTCGTCAGGATTCCCGCTCGGAGGATGAGGCGGAGATCCGTGACCACGTACGTGTGGGTCCGCCGGAAGAGGTCCACGAGGGCCATCCCCACGAGGGCCATGACCACAGAGTAGAGGGGAAGGAAGAAGGGGTTGGCTCCCACCTCCGGCGCCTGCAGGGTGATGTACAGAGCCAGGGCGATGATGGCGACGAAGGTTCCGAAGACGGACCATCGAATCGTGAGGACCGAGACCCCGATGCCAAAGACGGAAAGGGCGACGGCCCAGATGACAAATCGGACCGCGACGATACCCGGCATGTACCCAAGGAAGCCCTCAAAGGAGACCCAACCCGAGACGGCGTTGAACAGGAAGCCGATGCCCAGGCCGAGGGCGATCAAGAACAGGAAGGGCGAGTGGAAGCTGAGGAACGAGAGGGGGTGGGGCTGAAGCTCGGCCCGGATCTCCTCGTTCCGGAGGAGGTCGTATTTCGGTTTCCACGGACCGGGAATCCGCCGAAGGGCATTCCTCAGTCGCATTGCAAATGGCGAGGGCATCCCAATCCCTATGGACGCCGCCGATGCCCCTTTTCAGTTAAAAAGATTCCTATGAACCTGAATTTGTGCGTCGTCAGGCCTTGGCGACGTCGCCCCAGACCTGCCTCTTCACACGTCGGAAGCCCATGCCCTCGGTGAGGCGCAGGGAGGCCTGGTTGTCTTCAAAGACCTCGGCCGCGGCCACCTTCCCCCTCGAGAACACCTTTTCTGCGGTCGCGGTGGTCACGG
>JAZFPV010000163.1:0-5116 GCA_036444795.1 Thermoplasmata archaeon | reverse complement strand
CTCCTGCCGCGACCCCCGCTTCGAGCCCCTCCGTCCCGAGGAGACCGACGAGGTAGTGGTGGAAATCAGCTTCCTCACAACCCCGTTGCGGCTCCCCGCGGCCCGCCCCTTGAGGTATCCCGACGTCGTGGAAGTCGGCGTCCATGGCCTTCTCGTGGTACAAGGGCCCGCGAGCGGCCTCGTCCTCCCTCAGGTGGCCACGGAACAGGCTTGGGCCCCTGACGAGTTCCTCGCGCAAGCGTGCATGAAGGCCGGCCTCCTGCCCGACGCCTGGTTTGAGCCGAACGTTGACGTCTACCGCTTCGAGGCCGAGATCTTCGGGGAGGCGGAACCTCGCGGCCCCGTTGTCCGACGGCTCCTCCTCACGGTCCATGATGGTCATCCAGGGTAGGGCATACTACCGCGGGGAGCTCCGTCCCCTGGCCCTCGGAATCGAGGACGGAATCATCCGCCTCGTGCGAAAGACCCTGAAGGGAGACACAGGGTACGACTTCGGCGATCGTATCCTCCTCCCAGGCGGGGTCGACGTCCACGTCCACTTCCGTGACCCGGGGCTCACGCACAAGGAGGACTTCTATACCGGCAGCGAGGCAGCGGCCGTGGGGGGCGTCACAACCGTCCTCGACATGCCCAACACCGTGCCGCATGCCACCACGGTCACTCGCCTAAAGGAGAAGCGGGCGACGGTCAGTCCGAAGGCCAACGTGGACTTTGGGTTGTTTGGGGCGGTGCTTGGCGGCGAAGACGTCGCGCGGTTGGAAGCCTACTGCCACGCGTTCAAGTTCTACTGGGCCGAAAGCTTCGGCGGTCTCGTCGGGTCGGAGGACGCCCTCCCTCAGATCTTGGGGGCCCTCGGTGAGACCTCACGACCCTTGACGGTCCACGCGGAGGACCCTTCGCTCTTCCGACCTCGAACGGAGGAGACGCTGGCCGACCACCACGAGGCGCGGGGGACGGAGAGAGCGGAGGAGAGCGCCCTGCGCAAGCTGGTCTCCTGGCACCGCGCCGGTCGCGTCCATGTCGCCCACCTCTCGTCCGACGCGGGCCTGAGGACTCTTCGGGGTGCCCGCCTCAGCTCCGAGGTGACGCCGATGCACCTCCTGCTGGATGTCACGGCCGACCTCGGGACCCGAGGGAAGGTGAACCCGCCTCTGCGGCCCCCCGCCGACCGGGCGAGCCTCTGGAGGACGTTCGCGAGCGGACAAATCGACGTGTTGGCCACCGACCACGCCCCCCATACCCTCGAGGAGAAGGCGGAGAAGTTCGACACGGCACCCCCGGGCGCCCCGAACGTCGAGACCGTTTACCCCCTGATGTTCGGCCTGGTCCAGCGGGGCGAACTCCCCCTGGACGTTCTCGTCCACACCCTGAGCCGTCGCCCGGCCGCCCTCTTCGGAATCCCGGGGAAGGGCTCCCTGGAAGTGGGAATGGACGCGGATATCGCCGTCTTCGACCCTCGGGCGCGAACGCGGATCCGTGCGCGAGACCTCCACTCCAAGGCGGGGTGGACCCCTTTCGAGGGGTGGGAGGCCATCTTCCCCACGGCCACCTTCCTGCGGGGAACGCTGGTCGCCGAGGAGGGGGAGCTCGAGGAGGATCGCCAGGGGCAATGGATTCCGCTGGCAGAGACCGCCCGATCCGGCCAAGCCGGTCCGTGATACCGGCTCGCCAACTTTTAAGCGAGCCAGCCGAATAGGCGCCCAATGGTCTTCCTGGAGATCGCCAATTTCCTCCTGGCCCTCGTCGCCACCGGGGGTTACCTCGCGATCTTCGTGGCGATGGTCATCGAGGGGGTTCTCACTCCAATCCCCAGCGCGGCCATCCTCCCCTTCGCCGGCCTCCTCGCCCGGGAGGGGACCTTCTCTCTCCCTTTCGTCATCCTGGTCGCCGCCTCCGGGGCGACGGTCGGTTCTCTGGGTGCCTACGCCATCGGTCGGTTTCTGGGCCGACCCTTCCTGGTGAAATACGGCCGCTACATCCGGTTCGAGGCGCAATCCTTGGACCGGGTTGACACCTGGTTCCGGCGGTGGGGAAGTTGGGCGGTCTTCCTTGCGAACTCCTTCACCGGCTTCCGCTCCGTGATCTCCTTCCCCGCCGGCCTCTCGCGCATGGCCCTTCGGGTCTTCATCCCCTTCACCTTCTTCGGGGCCCTCATCTGGTCCACCATCCTGGTTACCGCGGGCTATCTCCTGGGCGAGGCTGCCTTCGCTTTCGCCGAGAGCCTAGAGAACTTCGACCTCATCGTCCTGGCGACCGTCGGCGTCGTCCTGGCAGGATACTTCGGCTACCGCTGGTGGCGCCGGAATCGCCGGACGGTCGGAGAGGCCCAGGCGCCTTAGGCCACCTGGTAGTAGAACTCCCCCGCCGCCTTCTGTCGCCGGTCCAGCTTGGAATCTGGGTTGTTGATGCGGGGCCGTTGGGTGTCCCGATCCCGGCGGAAGGACACGTCCACCTCCCGAAGGAAGCGGTTCATCCCGTCCCGCATGGGATAGGGACCGGTCCCGCGCCCGGTCTGTCCGGGTTCCCCGGTAAACACCATCAGGGAATCGGCCACCATGTCGATGAAGTACACATCGTGGTCGACGATCAGGGCGGTCTTCCCCGCGTTCTCCATGGCCCGCCGAATCCCACGGGCCGCCTCCATCCGCTGGTTGCTGTCCAGGTAGGCCGAGGGCTCGTCCATGAGATAGATGTCCGCCTCCGCCCCGAGCGCCAAGGCGATGGCCACCCGTTGCTGTTCCCCGCCCGAGAGGGAGGTGACCTCCTTATCGTAGATGGGATCCAACTCGAGGGGGGCGGCCACCTCCGTCCGGAAGTAGCTGCTCTCCACCTGCTTCCCGATGCGGCCGAGGAGGAGTTCCCGGACGCTCCCTTCGTAGGTGAGCTGGATGTATTGGGGCTTGTACGAGACCCTGGCCTCCCCTTCCACCCCCCCGGTCTTGGGTTGGAGTTCCCCTGCCAACACCCGCACGAAGGTGGTCTTGCCGGTCGCGTTCGGGCCCAGCACGCCCACCACCTCGCCCTTGCGGACTACGCCGCCCGCGGTCTCCAGCGAAAAGCCGTTCAACTCGACCTCCATGGGGGAGAAGGTCAGAAGCGTCTCGGCCTTCCACTCGGGCCGCGGGGCCCGGGCCTCGAAGCGGATCTCCCGCTTGCGGAACCGGACGTTCTCCGCTGGGAGGTAGCCCTCCAGGTACACGTTGATGGCGCTTCGAACGGGGCGGGGCTGGGCAACGATGCCGTAGGTGCCCTTTTCCCCGTAGAGCAGGTAGACCGTCTCGGCGAGGAAGTCCAGGATGGCGAGGTCATGCTCCACCACGACCACGGGCTTCCGGCGGGAAAGGTCGTGGATGACCCGGGCCACCTTGAGGCGTTGATGGATGTCCAGGTAGGAGGAGGGCTCGTCGAAGAAGTAGGCGTCCGCGTCCTTCAGGAGGGTCGCGGCGATGGCGGTCCGCTGGAGTTCCCCCCCGGAGAGGGTCTTCAGGGGGCTGTCCAGGAAGCCCTCGAGCTCGAGAGCTTGGACCACGCCGTCGAGCTCGCCCCGCTCGTCGACGCCTTCGAGCAGGGGACCCACCTCCCCCTTCTGGACGGCGGGGAGGCGGTCCACGTACTGCGGCTTCAGGGCCGTCCGGCGAGTCCCATCGGCAAGGGGCCGGAGGTAGTTCTGCATCTCCGTTCCGGCGTACGCCTCGAGAACCCGGTCCCAATCCGCCTCCTCCTCATACCCACCGAGGTTGGGGATGAGCTGTCCTGCCAGGATGTTGATCGCGGTCGTCTTCCCGATGCCGTTGGGACCGAGGAGCCCGATGACATGGCCCTCCTTCGGGACGGGGAGTCGGAACAGGCGGAAGCGATTCCGTCCGTAGCGGTGGACCATCTCCTTCCCCAGCTCGTCGGGGAGGTTGACGATGCGAATCGCATCGAAAGGACATTTTCCGATGCAGATTCCGCACGCAATGCAGGTCTCCTCCGAGATGACGGCCCGGCCGGTTTCCTCGCTGAGCCAGATGACCTCGGTCCCCGTCCGCATAGGCGGGCAATAGGCCATGCACTCGAGGTTGCACCGATCGGGGTGGCATTTGTCCTCGAAGACTACGGCGATCTTCACAGATGTTTCATGGGGCTAGGGCGTATTTAATCCTCAGGCGGAGGCTTCGCGGGCTCCAACACTCTTATAGCCGAAGTGAGATTTGTCGAGCGATCGCCATGATTCCCGGACTCCCCGGCGGCCGCGTCGACCCCCGACAGGCCAAGAAGATGATGCGGCAGCTCGGCTACAAAGAGTGGGAAGGGGTGAAGGAAGTCATCATCCGGACGGCGGATCGGGAGCTCGTGATACGCAATCCGGGGGTCGCCGAGATGGATGCCCAAGGCCAGCACATGTTCATGATCACGGGAACGGCGGAGGAGGGGACCCCCGGAGGGGGCCCGGCGATCCCGGAGGAGGACGTTCAGCTCGTGGCCGAGCGGGCCGGCGTCACGCCAGAGGAGGCCCGTCAAGCTCTCATCGAGGCCGACGGGGAGCCGGCGGAGGCCATCATCAAGCTGATGCAGCGCTGAGACCGACGGCGCAAACTTAATTATCCCCGACTCGGCATCCACACCTGCTAGGCTTGGGCGGGGGGCTCGGCGTCCCCTTGTACACCGAAATCGTCGATATGCGGGGCCGACAGCTGGGCAAGGCGTAGCCTGCCGGTTTCCAGCCCGGACGGCCGACGCTGAGATCCTGTCCCGCGGGACCGGGGCTGGCTGGGAAACAGGCCGGAGGGCCTGGGACCCGACCTTAGCCGTGGGAACCGGGTCAGGCACGGAAGTGAGCAGCCTCACTGCGGGCTTCCGGTGCTCGCGGGGGTGCGGGATGGAGAGAGCCCCCGGGGCTCTGGATCCCGGCGGCGCGTCGAACCCAGCGGCCTAGCTCCCCCACAGAGGCCCTCATCCAGCCGCGGCTCCGAAGGTTCATTTCCTCGCCCCGTACCGGCGACCGGGGAGGGAAGCGGCGTGGAGAAGGAAGGCGTAGAACGGGAACTCCGGCGAACGCGCAAGAAGACCCGACTCATCGCGTCCATCCTGGTTGGGGTTGCCCTGGTGGTGGCCGGGTTCGTCCTGATTTTCG
>JAZFPV010000162.1:0-9217 GCA_036444795.1 Thermoplasmata archaeon | reverse complement strand
TGATGGCGCGCCACTCCAGGGTGAGGAGCAGGAGGGCGGCGATGAGGGGCCCCAACGCGACGCCGAGACTCCCGCCCATCCCATGGTACCCGAATCCACTTCCTTGCTGTCGAACCACCCGAGTGATGAGCGCGGTCCAGGAGGGGTGGTGGGGACTAAGGAAGAGTCCTAAAAGTGCGAGGGCGACGGCGAGCTGGAGGAGGGTCTGGGAGAGCGCGACGAAAAGAAGGGCCGCCACGGCCCCTGCGAGATACAGATTGATGAGGGGCTTGGAACCGACGCGATCGGCCAGGTACCCAAAGGGGACGCTCCCGGCCCCGTAGAGCGCGTAGGCGCTGGCCGCAATGAGACCGAGGACAAACAGGTCCGCATCAAACTCGCGAATCCAGGTAGTCAGGAAGAGGGGAATGATGAGGATGTACGCGTGGTTCAGGGCGTGGGCCGCCGTCACGTAGCCGACCAGCGCCCGTTCGCGACGGTCCACGCGGGTGGAAGATGCCGACCCCTTAAGGGCTTGCAGCCGAGGGAGCCAGAGCCTCTCGACTCGGGTGCGCACTGAAGGCGGGGTGCCCCTAGGTCAACAGGAGAATCAGCGGGACGAGGAGGCTGCCCATCAGATGGACCCGCCGCACCCCAACCAGGGGCGGGAGCAGGCCGAGGAGGGTCGCGAAGGCCGCGACCAGGAGTCCCATCGCCCCCGTCAGGAGGAAGATGAGGCCCGTGAGGAACAGGAGGACCCCGACGACCATCTTCCGATAGGGGAAGGCCGAGGCCAGGCGGGCAAAGAGGCCCCCGAACCCGCGGGTGAGAAAGAACGCGGCGACCGCGGTCACCATGGCCGCCAGGAGGAACCAGGCCAACGCGGGAGGAAAGGCGACAAGCGGATCCCAAGCCACTACCAGGTCGCCCCCGAGAGTCTGCAGGGCCGCCGCGCCTCCGCTCCGCGCCCGAAGGATGACAAAGAGGGCCACGATGGTGAAGAGGGCCGTGGACGTGTTGACGCAGGACAACGAGAGTATGAACCCCTCATCGTTGGTCCGACTTCTGCCCTCCCTGCCCGAGAGGAGGCGGGCGAACACCGTGGCCACGGCGGCTGTCACGCCGGGAATCCAGGCTACGAACGCCCCCGCAAGCGATCCCCCGAGAATGGCGCGAACCTGGTCCCCCCGAGGCAGATTCGTCCCCCTCGGACGCATTTCCTGAGGCGGGATGTGGGGCGTTCGGGCGAGGCTGATGAGGAGGGTAGGGAGGGCGAAGAGACCTGTAAACAGCGGGAGGAATCCTACCGTTCGGGGGTCTGCCTGGAAGGCGGGAAGGGGGTACCAGTTCGCCGTGGTGAGGGGCGAGAGTAGGACAAGGGATCCCAGGGTGCCCGCGAGGAGGAACACCAAGATCGCCCATCCCTTGGGGGCGAAGCCCGCGAACGAGGAGCCGCGCGGGGAAAGGGCAACGAAGAGGAGAACCTCCCCCTTCAACGACGCCGGAGGTTCCCCATCCAATCGCACGTCCACGCTGCGATTCCCGTCCGTGACCACCAAGCGACGCCCGAAGATCCCCTCCACCGTTCCCCGGAGGAGAAAGGCCTCGTTCACACCCGGCGCCTCGGTAGGGGAGAGTTCGAGGATCTCAGGAACGCCCTCTTTCTCGCGGAGGATCCCGTCCGGGAGTCGACACACAAGCTCCTCCCTTCCGCCTCGTAAACTTCCTGACTCCCCAACGATGAGAATGGCCGCGACGAGAATCAGGAGATAGGGAATGACGGGACGGAGGTCCCTATAGCCATCCAGCGGCGCACCCATAATGAGGCGGAAGGGCAGGATGAGGCCAATGGCAAGCACGGCCGCGGTCAGGCTGCCCCAGGCCGAGAGGTGGACGGCCTCCAGGCCTCGACCACGGAGGAGCATGCGATGGCCCGGCAACATCGAAAGGGCGGTCTCGGCCTCGGGGGCGCCCAAGAAGATGGCCGGAATGAAGTCGAGGAAGGTGTGCGCGATGACGTTTCCTACGACCAGCGCCCCGGCCAAGAGCGTCAGGTCCTCGGGCGAGGGGGACGCCCAGGCGAAGAGGGCGCCCGCGAGAAGGAGGAGGGGAGTCTGAAAGGCGAGGACGAGGGCGGCCACCGTGTTGACATGAAGGCCCGGGGTGAGGCCCGTGGCGACGCCGGCCGCCGTTCCCAGCAGGGCGAACAGGACAATACCCAGAGCCAGGGTGATGGGGTCCACGTCTCCGGACGGACGGAGGAGACAAAACCCCGGGGGCCTGCATGCAGGCTGCCTGGCCCCTCACTCGGGAAGACCCCAGCCGCCCCCGCCCGGGGTTTCGACCACGATGATGTCGTCCCTTCGGATGCCCATCGTGGTCTTCGAAGGGAGAGGAAGACGGTCCCCGCCCCGAATGAGGGAGTTCACACCGGCCGCCCCAGCCAAACCCCCTTGAAGCCCCTTGGGAGGGAACCGTCGACGCTCCGAGATGAGGGAGACCGTCCCGCGCTTCCCCAAGAAGCGAATCGAACGTACGATCCCCTGTCCGCCATCATACCGCCCCTTCCCCCCGGACCCCGCGCGCAGGTGATACGCCTCCACCCGAAGCGGGTACGACGTTTCGAGGGCTTCGATCGGCGTGTTCAAGGTGTTCGTCATGTGCGTCTGGACCCCGCTCATCCCGTCTCGGAAGGGAAGGGCCCCTTCACCGCCTCCGATCGTCTCATAGTACGCGAACTCGTGGTCTCCCCTTCGTCCGCCCAGGAGGAGGTTGTTCATGGTGCCCTGGGACTGGGCCGGCACGAGATCCGGCAGCGCCTCCGCGAACGCGCCCAGCAGGACATCCACGATGCGTTGGGAGGTTTCCACGTTCCCCGCCGCCACCGCCGCGGGCTTTCGGGGGTTCAATAGGGAGTCCTCGGGAGCCACCACCCGAATCGGTCGATAGCAGCCCTGATTCGGGGGGGCCGCCGGGTCCGTAAGGGTCCGTAGAACGTAGTAGACGCTGGACAAGGTGACCGCGTAGGGCGCGTTCACGTTCCCCAAGGACATCTCGGCCGTTCCGGTGAAGTCCACGGTCACGGCATCCCCTTGCAGGACGACCTGGACGCGCAGCGGAAGGGGTTCGTCCAAGACCCCGTCATCGTCGAGCTGATCCTCGGCCGCGTAGGTCCCATCGGGGGTTTTCTCGAGGGCCCGACGGACCCGGCGTTCGCTGTAGTCCATGATCTCGTCCGCGAAGGCCTCGAAGGCCGTGCGACCGTACTTCGTGAGGTAGGCCCGGAAGCGGCGTGCCCCCGTGTTGTTGGCCGCCACCTGGGCGTGAAGATCCCCCATCCGCTCGCGGGGGTCTCGCATCCCCTTCCGGACGCGCTCTTGGATGAGGGGATCCATCCGGTCCCGCACGAGAAACTTCTGAGGCGAGAGCACCACCCCCTCCTCATAGAGGGTTCGGCTGCCCGTCGGCATCGACCCCGGCGCGATGCCCCCGACGTCCGCGTGGTGGGCCTTGTTGGCCGCGTACCCGACCAGATCCTCCTCCCAAAAGACCGGCTTGATGAGGGTGATGTCGTTCAGGTGCGAACCCCCCCGGTAGGGATCGTTGAGGATGACCTGGTCCCCCTCCTCTAAGGGATCCTGAAGGTACTCTTGGATGGCCTGGATCGCGAGGGGCATGGACCCGAGGTGGACGGGAATGTGCTCGGCTTGCGCCACCATTCGACCGCGGGCATCGAAGATCGCGCAGCTCGCGTCCATCCGTTCCTTGATGTTGGGGGAGTAGGCGGTCCTCCGAAGCGCCTGCCCCATCTCCTCGGGGACGAAGGTGAAGGCGTTCTTCATCACCTCCAGGGAAACCGGGTCCATCAGTTCACCTGGATGCGTAGACATCCTCTCTCGTCCACCACGACCGAGGTTCCCGGATCGACGACGGTCGTGGCGGTGCTCTCCTCCACGATAAACGGGCCATCGCGTTTCGTTCCCGGCGCCCCGCGTCCCCCGAGGACGGCGGTCGGTGTCCGGGTGTCTCCGAAGAGGACTTGACGGGTCCCCCGAGGCTCCTCGCGGCCTCCCGGTAACTTCGGGCTGGTCCGATCTTGCCGCACCACGGCAGCCAGACGGACGTTCACGAGCTCGATGGCCTCGCCTTCGCTCGCGTAGCCGAACCGTGCCTCGTGACGACGCTGGAAACGTGCCTCCAGGTCCTCGCCGTAGGGCACGT
Source organism: Thermoplasmata archaeon (assembly GCA_036444795.1). Classification (GTDB taxonomy): domain Archaea; phylum Thermoplasmatota; class Thermoplasmata; order RBG-16-68-12; family JAJISG01; genus JAJISK01. The sequence continues at coordinate 5,017 of JAZFPV010000162.1, read as the reverse complement.
TGATTTCGTAGCTCTGGCCCACGTACCGGAGGTCGACGGACCGAAGCAGCAGGGCGCGTTCCTGCATGTCCGCGTCGGTCAGCTCCGCCCGGGCCTTTTCCTCCAACTCGCGGAAGGCCGCCTCCACCACAACCTCGGATTCCTCGATGGGGCGAAGCACCGAACGTCCGAAGTCGAACCGCAGGTCCGAGAGGAGGATGCCGTATGCGGAGAAGGCGCCCGGGAGGGGAGGGACGACGACCTCGGGAATCTCCATCTCCCGCGCGACCGCGACGGCGTGCATCGGTCCCGCGCCGCCGTAGGCCACCAGCACAAACTCCCGGGGGTCGAACCCTCGCCGGGCAAAGGCCAACGAGGCCGCCCGAACCATGTTGGCGACCACGACCCGTTGGACGCCGGCCAAGCCGTCCTCGAAGCCTAGGTCCAGGGAGGCGAAGAGCGGGCCCAGGCCCTCCGTCGCCTTCTCGGCGTGCAAAGGCATCCCGCCGCCGATCAAGGTGGAGCCCAGATAGCCGGCCAGAAGGTCCACATCCGTGAGGGTCGGGATCGTTCCCCCCCGATCGTAGCAGAGGGGACCCGGCTCCGCCCCGGCACTCTTCGGACCCACACGCAAGGCGCCGCCTTCGTCCCTCCGGGCCTCCGATCCGCCACCGGCCCCGATGGTGGTGATGTCGAGGACCGGCAGGGCCAGCGGGTATCCGCCAATCGTCGCCTCCGTCGTCCACGTGGGATCCCCTTCGTGGATGAGGGAAATGTCCGTGCTGGTTCCTCCCATATCCAGGGTGAGCACGTTGGGGAGGCCGAGGGAATCGGCCACGTGCTTCGCCCCCGCCACGCCGCCGGCGGGTCCCGAGAGGAGGGCCTCCACCGGACGCCGGAGGAGGCTCCCGGCCGAGCGAAGCCCGCCGTTGGAGCGCATCACCAGGAGAGGGCCTGCGAGCCGTTTGGCGAGGTCCCCCAGGTAGGATCGGACGACCGGCCCGACGAACGCATCGAGGGTGGTCGTGGAGGTTCGCTCATACTCTCGAAATTCCGGGAGGACCTCGGAAGAGAGCGACACGGAAAAGCGGTCTCCGAGGATGCGCTGAACCATCCTCTCATGTTCCGGGTTCAGGAAGGAGAAGAGGAAGCTCACCGCAACGGATTCGATGCCCCTGGCGCGGAGCTCGGGCACCAGTCCCTCCACCGCGGCCTCGTCCAGCGCCCGGAGGACCGCACCCGAGGCGTCCACACGCTCGGGAAGTCCGAAGGTCTCCGATCGGGGGACGAGGGGGGCGCGCTTCGTGGCATGCAAGTCGTAGAGGCGGGGGCGATTCTGACGTCCGATGACCAGGAGGTCCTCGAAGCCTTCCGTCGTGAGGAGGGCCGTCGGACTGCCCTTCCCCTCGAGGACGGCGTTCGTCGCGATGGTCGTTCCGTGCCCCAGAACATGGACGTCGAGGGGACGAAGGCCCTCAAGCAGGACGTCTTGCGGCCGATCCGCCGAGGAGGGGAGTTTGAAGGCCTCCAGGCGACCCCCCTTTATTGCGACGAAATCGGTGAAGGTGCCCCCTACATCGACGGCGGCGTCCACGCTCGATGCAAGGTCCCTGGGGTAAAAGCTTCTGGGGGCTGGAAGATAACGGGCGAGAGCTCACGTCACCTCGAGTCCGCCTTGGAGGTATTGCGCGAAACCTTCCATGTCCAGCAGCCCGTGGCCGGAGAAGTTGAAGAGGATCGTTCGTTCCTCCTCTCGATCCTTCGCCTCGAGGGCCAGCTCGATGGCCCCTTTCACGGCGTGGTTCGTTTCGGGGGCCGGAATCAACCCTTCCGTCTGCGCGAAGAGCGCGCCCGCCTCGTAGGTGGATACCTGATCATACGCCCGAGCTTGGACGTGGCCCGTGTCAACCAAGAGGCTCAGGGTAGGAGCCGCACCATGATACCGGAGACCCCCCGCGTGAATCCGCGGCGGGACAAAGGCGTGGCCCAGGGTGTACATCTTGAGCAGCGGGGTCATCTCCCCGGTGTCCCCGAAGTCGTAGGTGTAGTCCCCCTCCGTCAAGGAGGGAACAGCCGCCGGTTCGATGGCGTAGAAACTGGCTTCGGACTCCCCGCGCAGGACGTCCCCCAAGAAGGGGTAGGCAAGACCCGAGAAGTTGCTGCCGCCTCCCACGGACCCCACCACGGCGTCGGGATAGAGGTCCAGGGCCTCCATCTGCAGCTTGGCCTCCTGTCCGACGACGGTCTGGTGCATCAGGACGTGGTTCAGGACGGATCCCAAGCTGTACTTCGTGGTGTCATCCTGGACCGCCACCTCGATCGCCTCGCTGATGGCGATGCCCAGGGAACCGGGGTGGTCGGGCGTCTCCTGGAGTACCCGTTTCCCGTACGCCGTGACGGTGCTTGGAGAGGGATAGACCGTGGAGCCGAAAACGTCCATCATGTGCTTCCGGTAGGGCTTCTGCTCGAAGCTCACCCGGACCATGAAGACCGTGCAGGCCATGTCGAAGTATCGGGCCGCCAGGCTGAGGGCACAGCCCCACTGGCCGGCCCCGGTCTCGGTCGTGAGCTTCTCGATCCCCTCCTTCGCGGAGTAGTACGCCTGGGCGATGGCGGTGTTGGGCTTGTGACTCCCCGTGGGGCTCAGGTCCTCCCGTTTGTAGAAGATCTTCGCCGGGGTCCGGAGGGCCGCCTCGAGCCGCTGAGCACGGTAGAGGGGAGAGGGGCGTCCCAGACGTAGGTAGGCCTCCCGAACCTCGTCTGGGATGTCGATGTAACGATTGAGGGAGACCTCTTGCTGGATGATCTCTCCGGGGAAGAGAGGAGTCAGCGCCTCGGGGCCGATGGGCTCCTTGGTCGCCGGGTTAATCGGAGGGGGCAGCGGCTGGGGCAGGTCGGCGGCGATGTTGTACCACCGGCGCGGCACGTCGTCGACGCCGAGCAGGACCTTGCTGTGACCGTTCTCCAAGACCGCAGCCATGTAGTAGGGTAAGATACGCTACACTATATAACACTAATGAGCTTCAACGTTTATAACTATACAATACGTAGAGGCTCGGTATGCCCCGCAGGAACGACGGGGTTATCTAGTCGTGTACGACTTCATTCATTGGTGCTTCCATGTGGGGGAAGATTCGCCACTACTTCGAGAAATTTCCGGCACAGGCCCGCGTGGCCCAACGGATGCTGACGTACGGCTTCCGCGTCAAGGGAGATCGCGTCTATTGCGGAGACGTGGCCGTCGCCGAGACGGCCCTCGGTCGGGCCTTGGGGGTGGACCGTCGCGTCGTCACGGCCACCGTGCGCACGATCCAGAGAAACCCCGACCTGGCCCGCATCTTTCGCCGTCTTAGGCCGGTAGCGCACCTGCGCGAAGTGGCGCCGTTGATGGGCTGGGGCGCGATTGAAATCGTCCCAACGGATGCCCGGACGCCAGGCATCCTGGCAGGGGTTTCCTCCATCATCGCCCGGGCATCCATCAGCATTCGCCAGGTCATCGTCGACGACCCGGACGTGGTCGACGAGCCGAGAGGATTCATCATCACCGACGCGCCGGTCCCCAGTGAGCTCATCCCCGCGATGAAAGCGGTGGAGGGAGTCCAGGGTCTGGTTCTGTATTAGGGAGGGATGCCCCGGGGACGGGGAACGGCGGTCAGGCCGCCCGACGGGCTCCGCGAAGGATAAGCTCCGTGCGGATGCAACGATTCTGGACGACCTTCAAACCGGCGTCCCGTGCCTTCTGGGCGGCCTCCTCATGCCGGATTCCCGACTGCATCCAAATGGCCCGGGCCTTGGTCTGGAGGGCCTCGTCGACGACACCCGGAACTTCCTCCGACGGCCGAAAAATCACGACCATGTCGATGGGAAAGGGAATGTCTCCCAGACGAGGGTAGGCCTTCTCTCCCAGGATTTCCTCCGCGAAGGGGTTGACGGGGACGACCCGATAGCCCGCGGATTGAGCGTAACGGGGCACCTGATGGGCGTCCTTGGTGGGGTTCGTGGATAAGCCGACCACGGCCAGCGTCTGATGCTGTTCCAGGATCTCTCCGACCTCGTCTCTCTGAGCCAACCCCATCGGGGACGGTAGCGTCTTGCCGCCTGATATGCCTTCCCGGTTGCGGGCCCCTCTTCGAGGCTGGAACGGTTATGTAGGCCAGAGGCCCATGGTTGACTGTGGAGAAGCTGACCCAGCAGGCGGCGGAGCGGATAAAGCGGGCGACCCATGTCGACATCTTCAGCCACATCGACCCCGATGGCATCACGTCCGGGAGCATCGCCTCGCTGGCCTTAACGCGACTCGGCATCGACCATGAGGTACACTTTCTGAAGAAACTGGACTCCGCGACCGTGGAGGAGATCAAGGATCGGAACCCCGAGTCGGTCTGGTTCACGGACCTGGGGAGCGGCCTCTACCATAAACTCCGCGACCTGCGCGGCGTGATCACGGACCATCACCTCCCCTCCGAGGTCGTGGTTCCCGAGGAGGGGGGGGAGGACCTTCGTGCCCACACCACCCCCGAAATGGTCCACGTCAACCCCCACTTGGTGGGCATCGACGGAACCAGCGAGCTCAGCAGCTCAGGAACCGCGTACCTGGTGGCCCGGGCGCTGAGTCGGGAGAACCGGGACCTGGCCGCCCTCGGCGTGGTCGGAGCGGTCGGCGATCTACAGGATCGAGCCCAGGGCCGCCTGATAGGGGCCAATCGGGAGGTGGTGCAGGACGCCGAGGGGGCGGGCGTCCTCCGGGTCCTCCGCGACCTGCGCCTCTTCGGACGAGAGACGCGTCCCGTGTTTCGGCTCCTCCAATATGCGAACGATCCTCCGCTCCCCCATCTGACGGAGGACGCGGAGGCCTGCATCGTGTTCTTCCTCGAACTGGGCATCGAGCTCAAAGGGGAGGAGGGCTGGCGTCGGTGGATCGATCTGGACGCGGGGGAGAGACGCACGGTCGTCTCCGAGCTGGTCATGTCCCTCCTCCAGAAGGGATACGGCCATGAACAGGCCCGCCGACTCCTCGGGGAGGTCTACGTCCTCCCGC
>JAZFPV010000161.1:0-10368 GCA_036444795.1 Thermoplasmata archaeon | reverse complement strand
CATCGCGAGCATCCCCTTCACGAAGTTCCTCCACATCGTCACCTCCCCGCTGAACACCTACACGGCCTCCCTCCGACCCTACGGCCAGCTGCCGACGCCCTTCCGGCTGGAGGACCTCACGGGACCCGAGGCCGACCAGGTCCAACTCGGGGCCGCCAGCACGACCTACTTCTCCAAGCAGGACCGCCTCATGTTCGATGCCTGCACCGAATGCGGGCGATGCACCGCGGTGTGCCCGGCATGGATCACAGGCAAACCCCTGGATCCCATGAAGGTCATCCTGACCCTTCGGGATCTCACCTTTCAAGAGAAGGAAGAGAAACTGGAACGACCGGCGCCCTACATCGTGGGGGAGGAGGAGCTCTGGGACTGTACCGCCTGCAACGCCTGCGTGGAGGTGTGCCCCGTGTCCATCCGCCACGTCGCCCCCATCATCGAGCTGCGCCGGAACCTGGTCATGGAGCAGGGCGCCGTCCCCCCGTCCGCGCAGGAGACGTTGCAGAGCATGGAGACCAACTTCAACCCCTACCGGCAGCCCTGGGACCAGCGGGCCGCCTGGGCGGAGGGGCTGGACGTGTCCCTCCGGGAGGAGACGGCGGAGACCGACCTCGATCTCCTGTACTGGGTCGGGTGCGCGGCCTCCTTCGATCCACGGAATCAGCGGGTCGCCCGGGCCATGGTCAAGATCCTCCGGGCGGCGGGCATCCGATTCGCCATCCTTGGGACGAAGGAGAAGTGTACGGGAGATCCGGCCCGGCGCATCGGCAACGAGTACCTCGCACAGACCCTCATCGAGGAGAACGTGGAAACCCTCCGCCAGCACGGGGTGAAGCGCATCGTCGTAACCTGCCCCCACTGCTTCAACACCTTCAAGAACGAGTATCCGGAGTTCGGCGGGGACTACGACGTGGTCCACCACACCGTCTTCATCCGTGAGCTCATCGCCGCGGGACGCCTTCCCCTCCGGAAGACCGACCTAGACCTCGCGTGGCACGATTCGTGCTACCTCGGTCGGCACAACGGCATCTACGACGAGCCCCGGGAAGCCATCCGCGCCGTTCCTGGGCTCCGGCTCCGCGAGATGCCCCGTCACCGCGAGAACCAGCTCTGTTGCGGAGCGGGTGGGGGTCGGATCTGGATGGAGGAGACCGTTGGGAAGCGCATCAACGTGGAACGGACGGAAGAGGCGGTCGCGACGGAAGCGGGGGGCGTGGCCACCGCCTGTCCCTTCTGTATGACGATGATGGAGGACGGCATCAAGGCCTTGGGGGCGGAGGAATCCTTCCGGTCCCTCGACCTCGCGGAAGTCGTGGCCGCCTCGCTCCGCAATCAAGGATAGATGCCGCGGACCTCGTAGGCCCGGACAATCTTCTTCATGGCCACCATGTAGGCCGCTGTCCGCATGTCCACGCCTTCCTCCTGGGCCGTCTCCCACACCCGGTCGAAGGCCTTGACCATGATCTCCTCGAGCCGCTGCTCGACCTCCTCCAGCGACCAAAAGAACTGCTGGAGGCTCTGGACCCACTCGAAGTAGCTCACGGTGACCCCACCCGCGTTGCAGAGGATGTCTGGGATAATCGTGATGTCCCGTTCAAACAGGATCCGGTCGGCGTCCGGCGTCGTGGGTCCGTTGGCGCCCTCGGCGACGATGCGGGCTTGGACGGACTCCGCGTTGTCGGAAGTAATCCAACCGCCGAGCGCCGCCGGGATCAGGATGTCGGCCTTCACGGCCATGAGATCCTCGTGCATGATGGACTCCGCATTCGGGAACCCGACCACGCTTCCCGTCTCGTCCTTGTGGTCTTCGACGGCGGCGGGATCCAGGCCCTTGTCGTTGTGGATGGCCCCCCGGGAGTCGCTGACGGCCACGATTTTCGACCCCGCTTCCCCATGGAAGAGCCGAGCCGCGTTGTAGCCCACGTTGCCGAACCCTTGGATGGCAACCCGGGCCTTGGCGAGGTCGATGCCCAGAATCATGGCTGCCTGCCGGGTCGTGTACAAGACCCCTCGGGCCGTCGCCTCCTCTCGCCCGCTGGATCCCCCGATGATGGGGGGCTTTCCCGTCACGACACCCGGCACGGAATAGCCTACCCCCATGCTGTAGGTGTCCATGATCCACGCCATGACCTGGGCATCGGTGTAGACATCGGGGGCGGGGATGTCCTTGTGCGGGCCGATGATGATGGAGATCTCCGAAGTGAAACGGCGTGTGATCCGCTCAATCTCCCTGGTACTGAGCTCCTTTACGTCGACGATGACCCCGCCCTTGGCCCCCCCGTAGGGCAACCCGATGACGGCGCACTTCCACGTCATCCAGGCGGCCAGGGCCCGGACCTCCTCGAGGGTGACCTCGGGGTGGTATCGGATGCCGCCCTTGAAGGGGCCCAGGACCTGGTTGTACTGCACCCTATACCCCGTAAACACCCGGACGGTCCCATCGTCCATCTTGACGGGGAAGTTCACGGTGAGCTCCCGGTTAGGCACCTTGAGAATTTCCAGCAGATCCCGGTCGACCCCCAACCGCCGGCCTGTGGCCTCAATCTGGGCTTGGGCGATGTCGAAGGCACTCATCTCTCCGCGCGGCGTCTCGGTCACGGTCTCCATCCCCGTTCCCTGTGGACCCTTCTTCGTGCCTAAAGGTGGCGCCGATAAAGACGTTGGCATAGGCCCAAGCCATGAGCTGGAATCGGAATCGTGTGTCCATCAGGGGCTTTCGACCAGCTCGAGCTTGTTGCCGGATGGATCGCGGAAGCGTGCCAATCGCCCCTGGCGTGTTGGGACCTGGAATTCCTCGATTCCATGGAGGAACTCTACTCCCAACGCCTCGAGACGGGCCATGGCCGCGGTCAGGTTGCCAACCACCAGTGCGATTTCCCCGCCACGGCGTTCGTCCTTTTCACGCGGATAGAGCGCGAGAGATAAGGGGGCCAAATCGAATTCTGCCCAACGCTCGGGGGTCATGAACAGGAGGTTCAATCCAAGGACATCCCGATAGAAGCTGACCGCTTCATCCAGTTGGTCAACCGGAAGGGAAACGTAGTCACAACCGAGAATGCTGGCCTCCGGATCCCGACCGTCGGGTTCTGGCGAGGTCATGCCTCGGGATGGCCCTGCAGACTATAATTGGACAGGCTGGCCCCTCCAACCGCCAAAAAAAGAGTGGCGAAGGACCGGGACAACCGTCACCGGCCCTTGCCACTTGGCCTTTGGGGGGAGTCTAGCATTCGGAGAACCCGCAATGTTGGCATTTGGTGCAGTTTTCCTCGAAGATCAGGGGGCTGCCACACTCCGGACACTCGGGACTGAGACCCTTTCGCACCATCTCCTCGTCGCCGTCCCGGGCCTCCTTGTCCAGCTCGTCGTCCAGCATGGGCCCAAAGCTCTCGACCTGGGGCTGCAACGTGGTCTGGTCGTAGCCGCTGAGGTGGCGCTTGAGGGCCTTGCTCAGGGCGTCGGGGACGGAGTAAATCTTCTCCTGGTGATCCCATGCGAGCCGCGGGCTTCGGATCCCCTCCAGCTGGTCGATCACCTCGTCGGCGGGGAGGCCGGACCGGAGACAGAGGCTGATGAGGCGCGCCACGGCTTCCGTGAAGGAGGCGGTGTATCCGCCGCCCCGGCCAATCTGGGCGAAGACCTCGAAGAGGCCGTTCTCGTCCTCGTTGATGGTGACGTAAAGCTTCCCGTACCCCGTCTCGATCTTCTGGGTTGTCCCACGGACCACGGTGGGGCGCGCGCGGGGCTTGCCGATCCCCTTCGGGACGACGACGGTCTCGGTGGCCCCCACCTTCCCCTGGGCCGACTTCTCCCGGGAGGTAAGGAGAATCCCCTCCCGGCTGCCCTCGCGGTAGACCGTGACGCCCTTGCAGCCTTGCTTCCAAGCGTACTCGTAGATCTCCTTCACGGTCTCGACGCTCGTGTCCTCGGGCAGGTTGACCGTGCTGCTGATGGCGCTGTCAATGTACCGCTGGATGGTCCCTTGCATCCTTACGCGGAAGAAGGGGTCGATCTGGTGGGACGTGACAAAGAAGTCGGGCAGGTCGTCGCCCTGGTGGCCCGTTGCCCGCCGATACTCCCGGACGAGGGGGTGTTCGACGTCGTACCACTCCTTGCTCAAACTCTCGCTGCGGCGGAGGTACTTCAACGAGAAGATGGGCTCCACACCGCTGCTCGTGCCGGTAAGCACGCTCCCCGATCCGACGGGTGCCACGGTCAGGATGCAGACATTCCGGAGGCCGTGCTTCCGGATCTTTTCCCGGAGGTCTTCGGGCAACCGCTGCACAAAGGGGCGCTCCAGATGGGGTTCGGCCTCGAAGAGGGGGAACGGCTCCTTCTCCCGGGCGAGTTCGGCGCTCGCGTCGTAGGCCCAGTCCCGGATGCGCGGCATGAGGTCGCCCACGAAGTCGATGGCCTCGTCCGAGTCGTACTGGATCCGGAGCTTCGCCAGCATATCCCCGAGGCCGGTCACACCCAAGCCAATCCGGCGGGTGGCCCGAGCCTGTGCCGTCTGTTCAGGGTGGGCGTGCAGGGGGAGGTTCACCTCCACGACATCGTCCAGGAACCGAACGCCCAGACGCACGGCCCGTTCGAGACCCGCCCAGTCCACGTCGGCCTGCTTTGTGAAGTCGTCCCGGATGAACGCACTCAGGTTCACATGGCCCAGTGTGCACGCGCCGTTGTGCTCGAGGGGCTGCTCCCCGCAAGGATTAGTCCCGAGCACCGGCGCACAGTATTCGCTCGGACTCTCCCGTTTCACGTTGTCCCAAAAGATGAGGCCGGGCTCCGCGGAGGCATGGGCCGCTTGGATAAGCTCGTCCCATAACTTGCGAGCATCCGCCTCTTTCTCGACGCGGCCCGTCCATTCGTTCTCGAAGCGGAGGGTGAAGGGCGTGCCCTCTTGAACGGCCTCCATGAACTCGTCTGTGATCTTGACGGAGACGTTGGCGTACCGGACCGAACGAAGGTCGTTGCCTTTCACATGAATGAACTCTTGGATGTCAGGATGGTCCACCGGGCACGTGATCATGAGAGCCCCCCGTCGACCGTGCTGCCCGATGGTGCCCGTCGTCGTGCTGAAGAGCTCCATGAAGCTGACCGCGCCCGAGGAGGTCCGGGCGGCGTTGTGTACAGGGGTCCCTTGCGGCCTGAGGCGGCCGATGTCCACGCCGTTCCCGCCGCCGAAGGAGTAGGTCCGGGCGGCCTTCTTGCACCACTCGAAGATCGCCTCGAGGCTGTCATCCTCGACGCTCGTGAAGTAGCAATTGTGAACCTGGAGACCTCCCGCTGAGAAAGCGTGGACACCCTCCACACTGGCATCGAAAACAGGAACGACTCGGCCTGAGGGCGTCACACTCTCGACCCGAGCGGACCAGATGTCGTCCTTGAAGGGGGCATAACGGAGAGCGACCTCTGCTGTCTCAGCCTTCCCCGGGTGGGCGAACCCAATACGCTCGCAGAACGTGGCAAAGGATTTCCTAGTGATAATGAGACGGTGCGGGGCTCGGCACTCGTAGATTCCCGTCGGAAACGAGCTGAGGATGGTCTCTTCCTTGGAGGAGTAAATCACGGACCTGATGCCGAACGCGAGAAGCATGAGTTGTACGCGCTGCAGTAAGGGCAAATCCGACTGGGTCAGGATGATTGCCCGGTGCCCGGCCTCGGGTCGGAATGCGACGCTCCCGTCTGCATCGAAGAGGCCCCGCAAGAAGCCGGCGACGTAGACATCCGACTGGCGAAGCACCTCGTCCGTCACAGTCTTTTGGCCGCGGGAGATGCCGACCGTCGCGAGATCTTTTGCCCAAGGCCTGCTGTTCAGCAGGAGATACCCGTTCCGGGAATGAACGGTTCCGTTGTACTGAGCCGCGACCTCGTGAATGGGTAGCTCGGCCTTACGATCAAACAGCCGGACGTTGGCGACACTGAAGTTGGTTCCTGCGAACGTCCCGTCCCCTACGAACAACCCGGCCGCATATCCACGCCTAAAGTCATCTTCTCCCTCCCCTCCGAAGGGTCGCTCATCGTGTGAGAGGGCAATCCGGTCCCCTTCGGTCAACTCCCCTGCTTGGATCCATCGGCCATCCTCCAGCCTGAAACGATGGTCTGGAGTGCACTCTGCTGTGAACCCTTCGCGCGTTCGAATCTTGAGAGTCTCTCGGTAGCCCGTCAGCTTAGCTCGGGCGGGCCAGGACTCTCCATCGAGGCGGACGCGGAAGCGGCGGTTATCGGACGCGAGCTCTTCGAGAGAGCGGAGGCCGTCGTCGGTGTGAACTAGGGTCTCTCCGACTAGGCAGTTTGTCAAAGTTACCTTGCGTGCATTCCCCGCTCCGTGCAACACCCGACCGCCGGGCACGAACCGGAAGTCAGACAAGAGCCAGGAGAACTCCTCGAACCAGCGATCCGGGTCCTCTTCTGGTGCGGCGATCGATTGGGCGACCCGCGCCCACATCTGTGTGGGGTGGGTCTCTAGTAGCTTGTCGTCGAGGTCCCAGAGGGCGTATTTCTCAATGAAACACCGGGCACGGAGCTCATCGTTCTCGAAGTAGTCCAACGCCTCCTGAGGGAGATCCTCAATTCGTTCTTTCGCCGCCACCTCTGCCATTCCCAAGCCTCATCCCGACAGAGTGGAAGCCGTGGCTACTAGGGGAACCTCACCAGACACCCGGACCCCACTCCTTGACCCAATGAAGGGTAATCCCACGGCATTCGACCTCCGTTTAAGTGCGTTTTTGACACGGGTCTTTTATCGGACAGCCCACCCGATCGCTGGTTCCCAACTTCAGAAACCGGCGAACCGTATCAGGCCTTTCACCGACTTCCGTATCGGGTCGGTCATCGAATGTGAACCCGATCGGAGACCGTGCCCGTCGCACACCAAGGATAAGGCGGCGGGGGTCAAGAGGATGTTCCTAGGAGGTCGATGAAACTGCTCTATGGGATGAAGGGGGGATCCTTCGCCTCCGCCCTGAGCCGCTTCGTCCTCACCTCGACTTCGAGGCGCTGGCCAGGGATTCTCGCCCCGGCATCCAGGTAACCGAGACCGATTCCCACGCCCAATGTGGGGGAGAAGGTACCACTGGTCAGGAGGCCCACCTTCCGGTCCTCCTGCCACACGGCATACCCAGGACGGGGGACACCGGGCTCGCGGAGTCGTATGCCCTGGAGACGGGGGTAGCCTGTCTTCCGCTTCCACTCCTGGAGGACCTCATGACCTACAAAGTCATGATCCCAGTGCAGAAGACGCCCGTACCCAACCTCATAAGGGGTCTGACTGCCGTCGAAATCCTGCCCGGAGAGGAGGTATCCTTTCTCGAGGCGCAGGGTGTCCCGGGCTCCTAGCCCGACTGGGGGGATCCCTAAGCGCTCGACCAATGTTTGCCATAGGGCCACCCCGAGGGGGTTCGGCGCATAAATCTCGAACCCGTCCTCGCCCGTGTATCCGGTTCGGGTGAGATAGTACGCGCGTTCGCTCGTGCCCACGCCCAGGAAGCCCGAGAGGGACACCCACCCCTCCGTTTCTACTGGAACGTCGGACGGGAGCTCGGTAACAACCCCGCGAAAGGGCCGCAGATCGGAGAGGGGAGCGCTGCTGAGAGGTTGGAGGGATTCCGCTGCCTCGGGACCCTGGAGAGCAAGGCAGACCAGGTCGGATGTGTAGTCTTCTACCTGGGACCTCCCGAGTCGCTCTCGGAACCAGGCCACGATGCGTTCCCGAGGCCCCGCGTTGCACACACACAAGTAGGAACCCTCGGAGATGCGGCAGAGAATCACGTCATCCAAAATACGTCCCTGGTCGTCGAGGATGAATGTGTAGCGGCACCCCCCCTCCTCCGTTGGCAAGCGGCTGGGCACAAGAGACTGGAGGTCCGAGGCGGGTCCCCTCAAGCGAATCTTTCCCATATGGGACACGTCGAAGAACCCCGCATGGGAACGAACCGCAAGATGCTCGGATCGGATGCTGGAGAAGTAGAGAGGCATCTCCCATCCGTGGAAATCAATGAGTTTCCGAGCGTGGGCCTGGTGGTAGGGGAAGAGGGGTGTACGCACGTTTCCCGTCTCTCTAACTCCGGAAGCAGGAGAGAAACTAATATTAAGTCTCGCGCGCGATGAAACAGGGCGTGGCAATCCTCCGGGAGTACCGCCTCGAGATCAGCAGCTTCGTCCTCGTTCTGGGCATCGTCCCTACCGTCTTATCAATTTTCCACTTCTTCTTGCGACCCTACCTGCCCTCCACCGTCATCGACCTCTTGGATGCCATCGGGCCTTGGTTCATCTGGCTCGTGGTGGTGGGGCCTCTCCTGGTCCTTGTGGGAGGCTACTACTTTATTGACACCCTCCGAAAGCAGCGGGAGTTTGAAAGCCTCATCGAGGTTCCAAGCAAGGCCAACTTTGTGCGGAACCGGGAACGACTGGAGAACCTCACCTGGTTCCTGCCTGCTGAGTACCGCCGGCGCTACCATGAGCAGAGGAAACGCTGGAAGATCAAAGCCTGAGACTTCCACAGGAAGTGGAGGGGTGGGGGTCCTTAGATGACGCCTGTGATGGTAGCCACACGGTCCGCCGCCTCCACACTCAGCCCCTTGTCCCCCAGGATTGTATAGCGGTCGGGCTTCACTTCGTGGGCGTGGACCAGGGCCCCGATGACCTCCTTGGAGGAGAGTCCCATGGCTTCCGCCGTGATGGGCGCCCCGATGACTTCCAGGGCGTCCCGAATCTCCTCCCAGTTTCCGCCGTGGAGGTACATCATCATGATCGTCCCGATGCCCACCTGCTCTCCATGGAGGGCCGGCTGCCCCGCGAGGCGATCGAGGGCGTGCGAGAAGAGGTGTTCGGACCCGCTGGCGGGGCGGGAAGAACCCGCGATGCTCATGGCCACCCCGCTGGAGACGAGGGCCTTGCACACGGTCCATGCGCTCTCCTCCAGCCCGGGCTTGATGTCCGGGGCCCCTTCGATGATCATGCGTGCGGTCATCTCCGACAGGGTGGCCCCGTAGCTGCTCACGCTCTCGTTCCGAAGCCGGCTGGCAAGCATCCAGTCCTTCACCGCCGTCGCATTGGAGATGATGTCGGCACAACCCGAGGCCAGCAGGCGATGGGGAGAGCCCGCGATGACCTCCGTGTCCATGATGACGCCCAGCGGTACGTGGGCGGCCAGGGAGGTTTTCCCGTCCGGACCCAAAAGAGAGGCGTTCGCCGAGACCAGGCCATCGTGCGAGGCGGCCGTGGGCACACTGAGGAAGGGGACCCCTTGTTGGAAGGACGCGTACTTGGCCACGTCGATGGGCCGTCCGCCCCCCACGCCGAGAACCGCCGTGACGCCTCGGTCCCTCACGAGGGCCCCGACCACCTCGGTCTCCCGAAGGCTGGCCTCCTCGATGATGTGATGCTCCGTCTCGATTCCCTCCGCCCGGAGGGCCTGGCCCACCCGATTGCCCGCGATCTTCCGGGTGATGGGATCCTCTACGATGAGGGTCGGCGATCGAAGATGGAGACGGTGACTAACCCTTCCCGCCTCCTCGACGGCCCGGTGACCGATGACCACGCTGCGAGGAAGCTCCATGCTCCGGGACTTGTCGAAACCATGGCCCGGCTCGCCCGGCATGGAGACGTGTCTAGGAGGGCCTGGCTATTTAAGGGCAGACGGGCCGGTTCACGGACCACGTCTTTAAACGCAGGGGGTCTTGAGACCTCGTGGTGACCCTGCGGTTCCGGAAGCGGAGGCGCCTGCGACGGAAGGAGGTCACCGCCCTGCATGGGCGTCTCGAGTCCGCCTTCGGCGTATCTCCCTTTTCCCCCGAGGCCAGCGTCGACCGGGCGGAGGGACCGGCGTACGATGTGCTCTACGAAGGCGGGGACGTCGTGGCCCTGCTCGTCGACGAGGTGCCGGTCCCCTCCGTTCGCGGTCTCTTGCGAAGCTCGCCCACGAGGCGATACGTCACGATCGACGCGGGCGCCGTTCCCTTCGTGTATAACGGGGCCGACGTGATGGCCCCCGGCATCGTGGGGGCAGAATCCAACATCGAACCCGACGATCTCGTCTGGGTTCGCGATGAGGCGAACGGTGTGCCCTTGGCCGTGGGGCGGGCTCTCCTGTCGGGGGCGGCGATGACCACGGGGCGTGAAGGCAAGGCGGTGGCGTCGTTGCACCACGTGGGGGACCGGCTCTGGAAGCTTGGGGAGGCGTGATTCCTACGCCGGCGGGTGGGATGCCTCGGAAGGACCAAACTGCCCCTCGTACGCGTCTCGGATGGTGGCCGCGGCCGCGTCCAGCCCGTCACGAGACGGGGGCGCGCCCCCATCCGCATCGATCCTGAAGGCATCGCCTTTGAACCGAGGAAACACGTGCAGGTGGAGGTGAGGGACCTCCTGGAACGC
>JAZFPV010000160.1:0-3566 GCA_036444795.1 Thermoplasmata archaeon | reverse complement strand
CGTCTGATAATCAATACCGAAGACGGTGCGGCCAGAAGGGACGCGTGTGGAAGGTTTAACAACGAAAACCACCTAGTTAGAGAGGCGGAGTGTACCGAAAGACAACCAGGTGGACCGTGTCTTGATTTCCGCCGTTATCTTGGCCGCCGGAACGTCGTCGCGGATGGGGCGACCCAAACCGCTGCTAGAAGTGGGAGGCCAACGGCTGCTCGAGCGTGTCTTCAATGCCGTTCAGCGCTCTACCGCGGAGGAGGTGGTCGTGATCCTAGGAGCCGATGCGGACCGAGTCACGAAGGAACTCCCTCTCGACGGAGCGAAAGTCGTCGTCAACGAGCATTACCTCGAAGGGATGAGCACGTCCATCCGGGCGGGGATTCGATCGTTGTCGGAGGAAGCGGAGAGTTCCTTTGTTGTCCTAGGAGATCAGCCCTTTCTCCAGACTGAGACTCTCGACGTCATGGGGGAGGAGTGGAGAGCCACCCACGCGCCTGTGCTGATTCCCACGTTCCATGGCGTCCGCGGTAATCCGGTCCTTCTCGACCGGTCCGTCTTTGGCGAGGTGCAGACCATTACGGGCGACCGGGGATGCCGCAGCATCTTCGGGAACTACGAGGGCGAGATCGTGGAGGTCCCCGTGTCCGATCCCGGTGTCTTGTTGGACATCGACACCGAGGAACAGCTCGCGCGGGTCGCGCAGGAATTGGAGGGAGGGGAGACAATGGAAACCCTCGCGCTAGATCTCCACCAGGAAGGGGAGGGCCACCTTCCCTTCGTGTCTCAGGGTCCATCCCACTTCGGACGATCAATCGCCGACGATCCATTCGAGCTGGCAGAGGAACTGCGGCGGCGCGGCGAGCCCTTCGTTCTCGCGACGGTCGTCCGGGCCGTTCGCCCCACGTCCGGAAAGCCCGGGTTCAAGGCCGTCATCCGGCAAGGCGGCGGGATGACCGGCTGGATCGGAGGCGCTTGCTCCCAGTCCATCGTCATCGCCGAATCCCTGGCGGCCTTGGAAGAGGGCGGACCCCGCCTCATCAGCTTCGCCCCCGATCCGTCCATCCTGCCTCCTCGAGAGGGCGTTACCCAACACCCTATGGTGTGCGAGAGCGGTGGGGAAATGGAGATCTTCTTGGATCCCCAACACCCCACTCCCCAACTCCTCATCGTCGGGGAGTCCCCCCTGGGCCGGGCCCTGACGCTTCTCGGGCACCTCTTGGGCTACCGGGTGGCCGTCGCAGCACTCGGAGCCACCGAAGAGCGGCAACCGGATGCAGATCTCGTCATCGGAGACGTGGAGACCTTGGGAGAAGAGGCAACGGCGTCGACATACGCCGTGGTGGCTTCCATGGGACGGTACGACGAGACGGCCGCCCGTCAGCTCCTCAACTCTCCCGCACCCTACGTGGGCCTCGTGGCGAGCCGCCGGCGCGCGGAGGCGGTCATCAAGAACCTCCGAAGCGAAGGCCTCAGCGAGGACTTGCTCGGACGGCTCCGCAATCCGGCCGGCCTCGACCTGGCCGCCGAGACGCAGGAGGAAATCGCGCTCAGCATCATGGCCGAGATCACCGAGGTCCGTCGTCGTTCAGGACCCGCGACGGCCGGGGTTCAGGCCACCCCGCTGCGTGAGACTGTGGTGGATGTCGTCTGCGGCATGACTATCGACCCCGCCTCCTCCCTTCATGCCGAGGTCGAGGGTACGAGCTACTACTTCTGTTCCGAGGGCTGCCAGACGGGTTTCGTCAAAGACCCGGCGTCGTTCATCGCGTAAAGACGAGGACACGAACGGGCGACCGGGGCGGGGGAGGTCGCTACTGACCTTCCAGCCGGGCGCGTCCGCACTCGAAGAACTCGTTGATGCGCTTCTCCACCGTGGAATCAAGAAGGCGGGTACCGACATTTGCCAGCTTCCCGACGATGTGGGCGTTGGCCTTCCAACGCATCTCGGTGCCGTCCTCCGTCTCCGCGAGGTCGATCGTCGCGTCCACGTCCACTCCGCTGCCCTGCCCCTTTCCGTGGGCCTTCACTCGGGCGTGGGTAGGCATCGACACGTCCAGCAGCCGGACGTCCACGTCGAATGTGCCCTTCATGAAGGAGAGGCCCGCCTGGAACACGAGTCGGTGGTGCATCGGATCGAAGATCTCGAGGAGCTCCAAGTCCGGCACGCAGGGCTCCATCCCATGCGGGTCAAAGAAGGTGGCCCAGACCTTCTCGATCCTTGCGTGGGTGGTAAAGGTGCCCTCGAACTTCATATCGTCTCCTCCTCACGACCTCCAATCCTCTGTCTGGGCGCGCCCTGTGCAGTCGCTAACTGATGCCCTTCTCGTGGAGAATGCTCCAGATCTTCCAAGGATGGAGGGGGATGTCGATGTTGGTGACGCCCAGGTGCGCGAGGGCATCCACCACGGCGTTTACGATGGCGGGGGGAGCCCCAACGGTGGCGGATTCGCCTACCCCCTTGGCCCCGATCGGGTGGTGGGGCGACGGGGTTACCGTCTTGTCCAACTCCCAGCGCGGCGTCTCCACGGCCGTCGGGAGCAGGTAATCCATCCAGGAGCCGCCCTGGATGTTTCCGTCCTCGTCGTAGTTGACCTCCTCCAACATGGCGGCCGCGAAACCCATGGTGAGCCCGCCGTGAATCTGCCCGTCCACGATCATGGGGTTGATGATGGTGCCGGCGTCGTCCACCGCCACGAAGCGTCGAATTTTGACCTCGCCCGTCTCCTTGTCGATGTCCACCACGCAGATGTAGCTCCCGAAGGGGAACGTCAAGTTGGGTGGATCGTAGTAACTGACGGCTTCCAAACCCCCCTCCATCCCTTGCGGGAAATTCGTGTAGGCCGCGAAGGCCACATCTTGCATGGTCTTCGCCTTGTCGGGCGTGCCCTTGACCTGAAATTGGTGATCCACCCACTCCACGTCGTCGGGGGCCACCTCCAGGAGGTGGGCGGCGATCTTCTGGGCCTTCTTCCGGACCTTCCGCGCGGCGATCGAGGCGGCCGCGCCCGCCGTGGGCGTGCTACGGCTCGCATAGGTGCCCAGGCCGTACGGGGCGGTGTCGGTGTCCCCCTCCTCGATGGCGATGTCGTCCGAGGGGATGCCCAGCTCCTCCGCCAGGATCTGCGCGTAGGTGGTCTCGTGGCCCTGCCCCTGCGACTTGGTCCCGAAGCGAGCGATGACCTTCCCCGTGGGATGGATACGCAGCTCGCAGGAGTCAAACATCTTCAGGCCGAGGATGTCGAAGGTGTGGGAGGGCCCGGCACCCACGATCTCCGTGAAGCTGGAGATGCCGATCCCCATCAGCTCCCCCTTCTCCCGCTTCTCCGCCTGCTCTCGCCGGAGGTCCTCGTAGCCGATGAGGTCCATCGCCTTCTTCAGGGCCCCCTGGTAGTTCCCGCTATCGTACTCCCAACCCAGGGTCGACTTGTAGGGGAACGCCTCCGGCTGGATGAAATTGTTTAGCCGGAACTCGGCGGGGTCCACCCCTAGCTTGTAGGCCATGATGTCCACGAGCCGCTCGATGGCGTGGACGGCCTCGGTCACCCGGAACGAGCATCGGTAGGCGATGCCTC
>JAZFPV010000159.1:0-2683 GCA_036444795.1 Thermoplasmata archaeon | reverse complement strand
TCACGGCGTCCATGAGGTCTTCCTCGACCTCCATCACGAGTCCCACGCTGGAGAAGAGGTCCTTCACGTAGCTGACATCCTCCTCATTGGCGTAGCGGCCCGAGGACATCCCGGTCGCTCCCTGCTGCGCGACCACCGCCACGTTGGGCATCAGGCGGATGACGGGAACCTCCCCTTCCAAGACCTCTTCGATGAACTCGGTGTGAATTCCGGCGGTGACCGAGACCGCCAGTTTCTCCGGGGTCATCACCGGCACGACTTCTCGAAGGACCCTCGGGAGAACTTGGGGCTTCACGCTGAAAATCACAACGTCCGCTTGGGCTGCCGCATCAGAGTTGCTCGTGATTACTGGGATGCCAAGCTCCTCCCCCAGCTCATTCGCCTTGTCTTGACTGGGAAGGGTGGCCATCAAGTGCTCCTTGTCGCTCTTGCCCGCGGCCAGGAACCCGCGTACGAGGGCTTTGCCGATGTGTCCGGCGCCGAGAATGGCAATGCGCTTCGCGGTCATGGAATGCCTCCCTGGGACAATGTCCCCGGGGGTCGATAGCGTTTGCCCTAGCGCATCCGAGGCGCCCGGACTTCAAACCCCCCGCCGGATCTCAGCGTCGCCGGTCGGCGGTGGACCTCACCGACGCCACTGGACCCAGTCTTCTAGCTGGCGGGCCCGCGCTTCTGAGGCCTGCCAGCCCTGCATGGCGTACGCGGCCTGCATCTGGGCCCGGGTGGACCCTCGCTGTCCGAAGTAGAATCCCACGACGGTCGCGATGATTCCCAGAAGGATGGCCGCCAGCCGCTGAGCGTCATCGATGCCATTGACCAGCCAAGCGAAAACGATGGCCCCCAATCCGAAAAAGACGACGAAAACCGCGATGAAGGCTCGGACCGATTCCGCCTGAGACTGGACACGGATGAACGGCGCCGCAAGCGGCGCCGGAGGCGGTGGGAGCTTGGGCAAGGTCTCACGCGGTTTCTCGGGGGGCGCGGTCTGCTTCGGCGCAGCTACGCCTCCGTACGTCTCCCGAATGCGCTCAATTTGCGCCAGCAGGTTGGCTATCGTGCCTTCCACATCGTCATCGTCTTTCGGTGCCATGGTTCCGTCCCTCCCCGCGGGCCGAAGAACCTCCCTCCGCGAGAGGTGTCCCAGGGCCGGAGGCCAGCCGGTGTAATAAAGGCTCAGAAGATTATCAGAAGTGATAATGCAAGGTCCGGTCGTCCGCTCAGACCGACTTACGTTCCGCTCCTTGAGAATCGACCCTGAGAATGCCGTCCTCCTTCTCAAGTAGGCCCTGGCTCGATCTTTCGGTGCCAGGAGGAAGAGGCCACTTCCCACCGGCAACCAGGGTAGCGAGAGAATGCCTCGGCTGTGGATTCAGCCCCGCATCGGGCACGCCTTAGTGCTAGCAGCGATAACCGGAGGTTTCGCTCTTTCCCTTGCCTTCCCGATCGCGTGGGTGCTCACGGCGCAGGCTACCCACTTCATCCTCACCCTGGGAGGCGTTCCCTCCCTCCTCGTCTTCCCCCTCAACGATCCCACGATCATCGTCCCCACAGCAGAGGGCGAGATCGCCGTCTTCTCTGTTCTCGTCGAATGTTCGGGCCTCATCACCGTCGCCATCTTTGGCTTCATCCTGGCCGCCACGATGGGCCTCCTCCAAGGTCCGCTGTGGTTCAAGGGCATCTGGGCGGTTCTCGGGACGGCAGTGGGCCTCTTCTGGAACATCAACCGCCTCGTCCTCATCGCCTCCTCCACCTACTACATCGGCCTGGGGGCCTTCGAGGCCGTCCACTTCCTCTTCGCCCCGATGGTCGACTTCCTCTGGATGGTCGTCGTCTGGTCCATCGGGATGTCCATCATGGGCCGCTGGGCCCCGGAGTTGGG
Organism: Thermoplasmata archaeon; assembly: GCA_036444795.1. Lineage (GTDB taxonomy): Archaea > Thermoplasmatota > Thermoplasmata > RBG-16-68-12 > JAJISG01 > JAJISK01. Next base: position 804 of record JAZFPV010000159.1, on the reverse strand, counting down.
TCCGTGATCGAGTACCTCCTGATCCCGATCATCGGCGTGATGTTCGTGTACATGATCCGCCACTACATCTTCACCTACCTCGCAGTCTTCCGTGAGCCCACCGAGCAGAGCTACCAGGAGGTGGCGGGCCTCTATCGACCCTTCGTCACGATCCTGGTCCCCTGCCACAACGAGGTCCATGTCGTGGGCAACCTCCTGCGGCGCCTCGGCGGGCTGACTTACCCCAAAGACCGCCTGGAGGTCATCGCCATCGACGACGCCTCCCGGGACGGAACGGGGGACCTGCTCGAGGAGTTTGCCTCGGAGTACTCCTTCATCCGGGCCCTCCACCGGCCCCACGGCGGTCAGGGGAAGGCCGCCGCCATGAACGCCGGGTTGCAGCGGGCCAAGGGGGAGGTCGTCCTCACGTTCGACGCGGATTACCTGCCGCAATTCGACATCGTGGAGAAGCTGGTGGCCCCTTTCGTGGACCCCGAGGTGGGCGCGGTTCAGGGTCGGGTCACGGTTCTCAACGAGGACGAGAGCTTCGTCTCCAAGCTCGTGACCCTGGAGCGCATCGGCGGCTACCGTGTGGACCAGGTGGCCCGGGACCGTTTCGGCCTCATCCCGCACTACGGGGGGACCGTCGGGGGCTTCCGGCGGGCTCTACTCGTGGACCTCGGCGGCTGGGACACGCGCGTGCTCGCGGAGGACACCGACCTCACCGCCAAGACGGTCCTGAAGGGATACCGCGTGCGGTACGTCCTGGAGGCGGAATCCTACGAGGAGGCCGTGACGACATGGCGTGCCTACTGGAGACAGCGG
>JAZFPV010000158.1:0-4497 GCA_036444795.1 Thermoplasmata archaeon | reverse complement strand
TTCAAGGCCATCTAAGCTGTTCGAATGACCAGCCTTCCCGCGGGCGACGACAACCGCGGTCCGACCGATGCGACCTGCTGCTCATCACGCAAATTGCGGGGCCGTGGCGGGGGTGATCCTCGGTGCGCAGTTGGGGGTGCGAGTTTCCAGGAACATCAATCGCCGGAAGGCGCTCTTGACCCTCCCCATTCTTTTCGCGGCGGTCGGCATACTTACTTTGCTCAATGCCCTCACTTTACAATCTCAGCGAGTTCCTGGAGAAATCCTTAAGTGCAGTCAACATTTCAAACGCCGGGGGAGGGCCGCCTCCCGTCTGGTACGCTCCCCCGCGTCGCGAGAGGAGGCGATGCGGGGAAGGAATCCCGACTGATTGAGCGGTTTGAATCGGGGTCTATCAGACGGCGGGTCGTTCGCTCCTTTAGGACCTGAGAAACATGGGCAAGCTTAAGCTTGAGAAGGGGGACACGGCCGTCCTGTTTACCGACCCGCAGAACGACTTCTTGTCCGAGGGGGGTGTGGCCTGGAAGGACCTCGGCGAACGCGTGAAGGAGACGAAGGTGGTCGAGCATCTAGTCCAGATTCGGGAGGCCGCGAAGGCCGCTGGAATCCCTGTATTCTACTCCCCGCATTACTACACAGACGAGGAATACGAAAGCTGGCAGCATCTCAATCCCATCGACAGGATGATGTTCGAGAACAAGATGTTTCGAGTGGGTGGCTGGGGAGCCGAATTCCATCCCGACCTAGAGCCGGACGAGAACACCGTCGTCCTTCACTCGCACAAGGGAGCGTCCAACTTTTGGACCGGGGATACGGCCCTGCAGTTCCGGGAGCGGGGCATCCAAAAGATAGTCCTCGCCGGCATGTCCGCGAACATCTGCACTGAGTCCCATCTTCGCGATGCCGTGGAGAACGGGTTCGACGTCATTATGGTAAAGGACGCCACAACGGGGATCACTCCGGAAGCGACCCAGGCGGCCCACACGAATTACGAGTTCTTCGCCGAGGAGGTCGTCACCACCGACGAGATCCTGGAGCGGTTGAAGTAAACGCCACTAGTGGCCCACTTCCTCCTATTGCTCGAGGTCGGCTCGCATCGACAACCGGTCCGGTTCCGCTAGCTTGCGAACGAATGATGGGCGTTCCAGTACCAGATCGGATAATCTGTCCGCTGGGTTTTAATGTCAGCCCAGGGCACGGAATCCTCATGCTGGAGACTCCGAAACCCCGCATGAAGATGAAAATCTGCGCCGTCGGGGAGGAGGCCGTGGGGAAGACGAGTCTCATCCATCGGTACGTCGCCGACAAGTACGAGGACGACTACATTCGAACCATCGGGACGCTCATCAGCAAGAAGACCGTCGAGATGGAGGGGACCGACGGGGAGCCTGCGGTTGTGGACGCCGTCATCTGGGACATCATGGGCCGCAAGGGGTTCATGGATCTCCTCCGAGACGCCTACTTCTATCGGGCGAACGGGGTGTTCGGGGTCCTCGACACGACCCGGAAGGCAACTCTCAAAGCCCTCCACGGATGGCTCGAGGGCGTTACCAACGCCGTAGGGTCAGTTCCGATCTTGATTCTCGCCAACAAGGACGACCTGAAGAAGGAAGCAGACGTGACGAAGAAGGACGTGACGGCCTTCGCGGAACAATGGGATGCCACCCTCTTCTACACAAGCGCCAAAACGGGAAAGAACGTGGGGAAGGCCTTCGAGGGCTTGATCCACGCAGCCTACGAGCGGGGGATGTCCGCACGGCCGGTGAGTGTCGACGAATCCAAGGAGGAGTCGCCCGTCTCCGAACCCGAGTACATCGGAAGATAAAAATAGACTCGGACCCTAGTTTGGCAGTCCGGGTTATTATGGTCGATTCTCGTAGCCGGAAGGAGCTCGAGGCGGCCCGTGAGGCGTGGGAGAAGGAGGACCTCGCGGCCTCCCTTCGATCCCGCCCGGAACGGAAGGAGCGCTTCCTTACCACATCGAGCGAGGAGGTGGGCCGGCTCTACACCCCCCTCGACGTCCCGGATTTCGACTACCCGAAGGATCTGGGCTTTCCCGGAGAATACCCCTTCACGCGGGGCATCCATCCCACCATGTATCGGGGACGCCCCTGGACGATACGGCAGTTTGCCGGACACGGGGACTGTGAGGACACGAACATCCGCTATCGATATCTCCTGGAACATGGGGAGACTGGCTTGAGCGTGGCCGTGGATATGCCCACCCTCTACGGCCTGGATACGGACGACCGAGAGGCGGAAGGCGAGTTTGGGATCTGCGGCGTGGCCATTTCTTCCCTTCGGGACATGGAGGTTCTCTTCGAGGGGATCCCCGTGGATCAAGTGAGCACCTCCCTGACCATCAACGGCCCCGCGGCGGTGCTGTGGGCGATGTACATCGCGATGGCCGAGGGTCGGGGCGTGTCCCCCGCGAGGCTCCGCGGCACGATCCAGAACGACATTCTGAAGGAGTACCAGGCGCAGAAGGAGTGGTTGTTCCCCCCTGAGCCTCACATGCGCCTCGTCGTGGACACGATCGAATACGCGGCAAAGGAGCTGCCTCTCTGGAATCCGATTAGCATCAGCGGGTATCGCATCCGGGAGGCGGGCTCCACGGCCATCCAGGAGCTGGCCTTTACCCTGTCCAACGGCTTCGAATACGTCCGTTGGGGCCTCGACCGGGGCCTGGACGTGGACGCCTTTGCGCCTCGCCTCTCGTTCTTCTTCAACGCCCACAACGACCTCTTCGAGGAGATTGCGAAGTACCGGGCCGCGCGACGCATCTGGGCGCGGGAGATGCGGGACACGTTCGGGGCGAAGAATCCGCGTTCCTGGTGGATGCGGTTTCACACCCAGACCGCGGGGGTCTCCCTCACGGCCCAGCAGCCGGAGATCAACATCGTGCGGGTCGCCATTCAGGCCCTGGCCGCGATCCTGGGCGGGACGCAGTCGCTTCACACCAACTCCATGGACGAGGCGTGGGCCGTGCCCACGGAGCGAGCCGTCCGCATCGCACTCCGCACGCAACAGGTCCTGGCCCACGAGAGTGGGGTGGTCAATACCGCGGATCCTTTGGGGGGTTCCTACTACCTCGAGTGGATGACGGATCACATGGAGGAGGAGGCCTACCGGTACTTCGATCGGATCGAGAAGCTCGGCGGCGTCATCCCTGCCATCAAGCGAGGATTCTACCAGCGGGAGATCGCCCGGTCCGCCTACCGCTATCAGCGGGAGATCGAGACGGGAGAACGAACCATCGTGGGGGTCAACGCCTACACAACCGACGAGCCGGAGGCGGTCGAGTATCTTCGAATCGACAAGGAGGCGGAGCGGCGGCACATGCGACGTCTGGAGCGCCTTCGGCAGGACCGGGATTCCAAGAAGGTCGAACGGTCCCTCGCCTCCCTACGGAGGGGGGCCGAGGGAGACGCGAACCTCATGCCCCTCCTCCTGGAGGGTGTGAAGGCGGGGGTCACCCTAGGAGAGACGGTCTCGACGCTCAAGGAAGTCTTCGGCGTGTACGAGGAGCCGCTCATCTACTAGGTGGTTGCCTTGGGAAAGATCCGGGTGCTTGTGGCGAAACCGGGGCTGGATGGGCATGACCGGGGAGCCAAGGTCATCGCCCGTGGCCTTCGGGATGCCGGGATGGAGGTCATCTACACGGGGATTCACCAGACCCCGGAGGACATCGTCGAGGCCGCCATCCAGGAGGATGTGGACGCGGTGGGTCTCAGCTCCCTCTCGGGGGCCCATATGACGCTGTTCCCCCGCGTGGCCGAGCTCCTTCGGGAGCAGGGGATGGAGAACGTTCTGGTCATCGGCGGAGGCATCATTCCGCCCGACGACGTGGCCGCCCTCAAGGAGGTAGGCATCGACCGAATTTTCGGCCCCGGCACCTCCTTGAAGGAAGTGGTGGCCTACCTCGAAGAGCGCACGGGGAAGTAGCCGTATGTCCCTGGTGGAAGCCCTTCTCGCCGGGGACAAGCGGGCCGCCGCGAAGCTCATCTCGCTCATCGAGGACGGGGACGAGGAGGCCACGGAGGTCATCCGGGCCATCTACAAGGAGACAGGTAAGGCCCAGACCGTCGCCGTTAGCGGCCCGCCGGGCTCGGGAAAGAGCACGCTGATTTTCCGGTTGGCGCAGGCCTTTCGTCGCCGTGGCAAGACGGTGGGCATCATTGCCGTCGATCCCACCTCGCCCCTCACGGGGGGCGCGCTCCTCGGGGACCGGGTCCGTATGGGGGACCTGGCGGCGGACGAGGGCGTCTTCATCCGATCCATGGGAACCCGGGGGCGGTTGGGAGGCGTGTCGGCCGCGACCTCGGACGCCATCCACGTGTTGGACGCCTACGGGAGCAACGTCATTCTCGTGGAGACCGCGGGGGTGGGCCAGACGGACGTCGAGGTGGCCGCCCTCACCCATACCATGGTGGTCCTCCTCATCCCGGGGACGGGGGATGATGTCCAGGCATTCAAGGCCGGGATCTTCGAGGTGGC
>JAZFPV010000157.1:0-9193 GCA_036444795.1 Thermoplasmata archaeon | reverse complement strand
CGCCAACACGCGGTCTTAGCTGATTACGAGAGAAAGGTCGGCACGGGCTCGCTCAAGGAACGCGTCGCGGCGCTGGCCCAGGTGCGGGACGAGGAGGGATACATGGCCGAGTCGCGCGGGACCTCCGGTCCGGGCTACGAGCTCTTCGAGTTCAACTGCCCCATTCTCGCGGTGGCGGAACGGTATGGGGAGGCGTGCACGGTCGAACGAGAGCTGTTTGAACGGGTACTGAACGCGGACGTGGAGACCACCCATCGGGTCGTGGCGGGTAACCAAGTATGTCGCTTCCTGATCCGACCCCGAAAGAAGGAGTGGGCGGAATGAACGCGCGACGCCCCACGGCCCTCGTTACGGGAGCCAGCATGGGGTTGGGAGCGGTCGTTGCGAGGTTTCTGGCGAGGCAGGACTACAACCTCATCGTCACCGCCCGCCATGAGGCGCCCTTGTTTCGCGCCGCGGAATCGATGGCCGCGGCGGGGGGGAACGTAACGGCGATCCCCGGAGACGTGAAGGCGGCGGACCATCGTCGGGCGCTGCGGGAGGCGGTGAACCGCCACGGCCGCCTCGATCTCCTCATCAACAACGCCTCCGCCCTGGGTCCCTCCCCCCTCCCGGCCCTCGCGGACCACCCCATTGAGGACCTTCGACGCCTCTTCGAAGTCAATCTCATCGCCCCCATCGCCCTGGTGCAGGAACTGCTTCCTTACCTCGAGGTCGCGGAGGGAGTAATCGTCAACGTCACCAGCGACGCGGCGCGTGGCGGCTACGCGGGGTGGGGCGGGTACGGCAGCACCAAGGCGGCCCTCGAACTGGCTTCCCTCACCCTGGCGAACGAACTGCGAGAGAAACGTGTCGGAGTCGTGTCCGTGGACCCGGGCGATTTGCGCACGGCGATGCACCAGCGCGCCTTCCCCGAGGAAGACATCTCGGATCGGCCAAGACCGGAGATTACGCTCCCCTTCTGGGCCTGGCTGCTCGAGCAGGACCCACAGGCCATCACGGGCCAGCGACTGGGCGCCCAATCCGACCGGTGGGAGGTCATCCATGCAGGCGGCTGAGCTGGACTTCGTGCGCCCTGCGGAGTTGCAGGCCACCACCACCGCGGAGGACCGGGGATTACGTCGGGATGAGGTACGCCTCATGGTGACCACCCCCGAGGAGACGCACCATGCTGCCTTTCTTGACCTGCCTCTTCACCTCCGTCGGGGCGACCTGCTGGTGGTGAATGAGAGTGAGACGCTCCCAGCAAGCCTCCCGGCCCGCGCGGAACCGCTCGGTTCGTTCCTTGTCAATCTCTCCACGTGGTACGGGGGCCGCACGTGGCTCGCTGAGCCTCGCTGGGGCCCCGGGAGGCCGGGTCCCCTCCCGCTGGAGGAGGGACAGGTCATCCAGGTCGGAGGACACGACGCCCACCTCCTCTCAGAGTACCCCGGGCTCCCGAGGCTCTGGTTTCTGCGGGTAGAGGGCGACCTCCGGAAGGCGATACGACACTCGGGTCGTCCCATTCAGTACGGGTACCTCTCCCGGTCCTATCCCCTGGAGGCCTATCAGACGATCTTCGCACAGGTGCCCGGCAGCGCCGAGATGCCGTCCGCGGCCCGCCCGTTCACCCGACGGGTCCTGCAGCGGCTAGGGGATCGGGGCATTCGCGTCGCTCCGATTGTTCTCCACGCCGGCGTTTCGAGCCTCGAAATCGAGGCGAAGCGCGTCGAAGAGCAACCCCTCTTCCCGGAGCCTTACGAGGTGCCCGCGTCGACCGCACGATTGGTAAACGAAACGCGCACCCGGGGCCGACAGGTCATCGCCGTGGGCACGACCGTGGTGCGGGCCCTCGAGACCGCGTGGGACGGGGAAGCGGTCCGGCCATCGGCCGGGTTCACGAGGGCATTCATCTACCCGCAGCGAGGGCTCCACGCCGTCGACGGACTCATCACGGGGTTCCACGACCCCGTGACGACCCACCTGGCGATCCTCCACACCCTCGCGGGTCCCCAGGTGGTGCGGGAGGCCTACGAGGAGGCGGTCCGGCACCGATATCTTTGGCACGAGTTCGGGGACAGCCATCTCCTGCTGACCTAACGGGGATCGCGCCAGCGGCAGGATGCTCCCGAGGGGATTCGAACCCCTGTCAGAGGCTTTCTTCGGCCCACGCGGAGCCGCGAAAGGCCCCTATGCTTGGCCGGACTACACTACGGGAGCGCGCGCTCGGCGACGATACGGCCGAGGCGTTAAATCAGCTGCGACCGGCTCAGCCGATGTAGCCCAGGTCCTTGCTCGGCTCTTCGGGCTTCGGTTCCTGCTGCTCCCGCAGGCGAGCGGTGATGGAGTCGATCTGCTTCGCCTTCTCCTCGAGGTCCGCGAAGTCCACCTCCACCCCCAGGGCCTTAGTGAGGACCTCCAAGACGGAACGGGCGCTTTTCGGATCGACGAAGTAGCCGCTGGTTTCGCCCATGAAACAGACGGAGCGCATGCCGTAGAGGGCCCCCAGGCCCAAGAGCAGGCCGCTGGCCCCGTTGATGCCGGTCCCGGTCTCGCTCCGGGTGAAAACCACGCCGAACTCCTCCATCTCCTTCACGAGTCCTTCGTCTGTAGCCGCTCCGAAGACCCGGGGCTTGTCGATGATCTTGCCGACCCCGTACCCTCCGAGGGTGTAGAGGCGCGTCACGCCGAGGTCCTGGAGGAGCTTGAGGATGAAGTCTGTGAGTTCGTACTGTCCCTCCGGGTTAATCCCCTGGTAGTCCCCAATGAGGAAGACGATGTCCACGCCCTTGCCGGCGCCCTTGGCGTACCATAGCTCGTTGTTGACGAGCTTCACAAGGCCTCCGTCGGTGACCATGACCTGGGGGGGGAAGTGCTTCGACACGATCTCGGCGAACTTCTTCGCTTCCAGTTCGTCGATGAGGTGTTCGGCGGCCAGCTTCCCGACGTTGCCGATGCCCGGAAGCCCCTCCACGAACACGGCGTTCTTCAGTTTCGGCTTCTCGAGATAACGGATGACGATGTCGTCCATGATTCTAAGCTCCCCTTTTGAGTCTCCTTCGATATTCTCCGTAGCGATCCTCGGGCGAGTAGCGTGAGGGCAAGGCCATGAAGGTGGCGCCCCCGCAGGACGGGCACACGTCGTGGAGGGTGAAGGCGCCGCATTCGCGGCACCGGAGGATCGTCGTCCGCGTTCTCACTCCCTCCGGTGGAACGTGCCCTCGCCGCCCCGGGCCTCGATCCCCTCGATGACCCTGGTGACGGCCACCTGCAGCTCTTCCTCGGCCGTCTTGTAATCGGGAGCCTGCACGACGATGCGGTAGCGAGGGGCGCCAATGTACTGGACGAACACCAAGGCGCCATCGTCCTTTTGCACGGAGGTCAGGACCTCCCGAATGTCGACGACTCCCTTCGGCTTCGTGCTTGAGATCTCCAGATAGCCGTTGATCTTGACGAGCGGGGGGACGATGTTCTCCTGGGCCACCGCGACAAACGCCTCGATCCACTTGCCCTTGAACCCCTCCGACGCCAGGACCTCGCCGTCGATGGCCGCTTCCTCGAAGGCCACATAGAGGCTGCCGAACGCCTCCACCAGGTCGCTCACGAAGGTTTCGTAGGCCCACTCCATGTCCTTCTTTAGCCGGACGGTCACAAGTTCGAGGAGCTTCTCCGCCTTCTGGGCGTTCTTCCACTCCTGGATCTTCTCGCGGCGTTGATGCTCGTTCACCGCCTTCAGGCTGAGATCGATGTGACCCTTGTCGGGGTCCACGCGCAGGACCTTGCAGACGACCTTCTGGTTTTCCCGAACGTAATCGCGGATGTACTTGATCCACCCGCGGGCCACCTCGGCGATGTGGATGAAGCCCTCCTTCCCCCCGTACTCCTCGAGCGTCACGAAGGCGCCGAAGTTCTTCACCTTGGTAGTCGCACAGACGACGAGCTCCCCCTCATCCGGCCACTCCGGCCCGAAGCCCATCACGAGAGCACCTCCACCACCTCGGCCTTGATGTCGGCCTTGCCCCCCGTGGGCTCGGCGATCGTGGCGTTGCATACGAGACAGGTCACCATACTGGCCGCTCGATCGAAGAGGATCTGCTCGTTGCCGCAGTCACGACAGCGGACTCGGAGAAACTTGCTTCTCGTCTCCCACATCTCAGACCTCGACCAGTTCGAGTTGTTTGGCCCGCCAGGTGGCTCGATGGTGGGCCTTTCCACACTCCTTACAACGGTACCGGATGTTTATGCGCTTTGTGGGCTTCTCGCCACTCGGCTTGGGTCGGGGGAAGCTCCCGTACCCCCGGGTGGCCCGCCGGAAGCGCCGCTGACCGGCCCGAAGCTCGCTGCGGGGCCGGTGTCGGACCCGCTCGATCTCGAGGTCCGTGTGGTGCCCGCAGTGGGGGCAATATCCCCGAATGACACGCGGCATCTTCAGGAAAATCCCACTCTGAAAGTAGGAGGAGAGACTATTTCAAGCTTGGGAGATGGGTCCGGCGGGCCCCCCTGGAGGGACTGGGGAATTTTTATATAGGCCATAATAATTTTCCCGGCGGGAATATTCAGGGGGTAGCGGCCTGACCGACGCCGAAGAACGGGTTCTTGTCGAGCTGCTGGCGCGCACGCGCATGCCGCGCAAGCTGGCTTCCGTGCTAATCCTCCTGGCTACCCGAGAAGAGGCGACCTCGCGGGACATCGAGGCCTATACGGGCCTTCGGCAGCCCGAGGTGTCGACCGCGATGACGGACCTACGGGAACGGGATTGGGTGGTCAAGCGAGACATCAAGAAGGAAGGCAAGGGACGACCCCTCCATGCCTATCGGTTGGCCCGTCCGTTCGCCGCGATCGTCGAAGAGATTGTCGATCTGGAACGCGCCCGGATTCGGGAGATCGAAGAGGCCATCGAGGCGCTCGCCCGGCGGGCTAGGGCCTTCCCATCTCCTTGACGCCGGCCGCTGTGCCCACGAAGACGGCGTCCGCCATCTCCAAGAAGAGGCCGTGTTCGATGACACCCGGGATTTCCTTGAGGCGACCGGCCAGCTCCCTCGGGTCGGCAATTCCCTCGAATCGACAGTGGATCATATAGTTCCCGTTATCCGTCCGGAACGGCGCCTCGCCGGCCCGACGCAAAGTGGGCTCGCAACCCAGAGCCTCGAGCCGGCTCCGGGTGCGCCGAGCGCCAAAGGGGAGGACCTCCACGGGGAGCGGAGCCCGTTCGCCCAAACCCTCGACCGCCTTACCCTCGTCCACCACGACAAGGAAAGCTTCGGAGGCCGCGGCGACGATCTTCTCCCGGAGGAGGGCGCCGCCCAACCCCTTGATCAGATCGAGACGAGGATCCACTTCATCGGCACCGTCAATCGTCAGGTCGAGGCTCGGGTGTTCATCCAAGGTGGTTAGGGGAATCTGCAGTTCCCGTGCCAGTTCGGCCGTCGCCCGGGAGGTGGGAACCCCTGCGAGCTCCCAGCCTTCTGCCACGCGTCGTCCAAGACGCTCGACGGCGTATCGGACCGTGGAGCCCGTTCCCAAGCCGAGGACCATGCCGTCCTCGACCCGATCCACGGCCGCCTCGGCCGCCCTCCGCTTCCACTCCATTCCGGCCCCGCGTGGCCAAGCGCGGGGGGGTGTCTTAGGCTTGGCGGTGAGGTTTTGCCCCTGCCTCAGAGAACCTCGAAGCCAAATACCGAAGAGACGTGCGTCGGACATGAAGGTCGCGGCCCTCTTTTCGGGGGGGAAGGATTCGACCTACGCCCTCTACCTCGCCCAACAGGCCGGCATGGAGGTGTCGAACCTGCTCACCGTGCTCCCCCAGGAAGCCTCGATGATGTACCAGGTCCCCAACGTGGAGTGGGCCGGCCTTTCGGCGGAGGCGCTAGGCATCCCGCACCGAACGGTGCGAAGCGGCGAGGGAGAGGAAGCGGAGCTTCGTGCCCTGCGACGAGGCCTCGAGGGATCGGACGCGAAAGGGGTCGTGGTCGGCGCGGTGGCTTCAGACTACCAGTTCGTTCGGGTGCACCAGGTTTGCGAGGCCCTCGGCCTGTGGGTCTACACCCCCCTTTGGAGGAAGGACCCTCGAGCGCTCCTCCGAGAGTATGCGGATGCCGGATTCTCCATCCTGATCGTGGCCGTCTCGGCTGAGGGGTTGGGCCCCACCTGGCTTGGTCGAACCTTGGACGAAGACGCGATCAACGAGCTCTACGAGCTACAGGAGAATTACGGGGTCCACCCCACGGGAGAGGGAGGAGAATTCGAGACATGGGTTCTCGATGGACCCAACTTTGGGGCACGGATTGGCATCCGAGAGGCCGAGAAACGCTGGCAGGGAACCTCGGGAACGTACGTGGTTCGAAAGGCCGCCCTGGAGTCATGAGCTCGCCCTAGATGTGCGTGCCAAGCCCCGAGGGCCCACGCGCGGTTTAAGTCCCTCCTCGAGCTTGAGAGATCCGTGGCCCAACCCTTTCGCAGCGAATTTCCGTTGAACCATGGGGGAGGAATGCCCTCGCGGGGGCTGGGGGTCTGGCAGGTCTCTCCGGGCCGACAGACGGAGGAGGCCGTCGGCCACGCCCTCGAGATGGGCTATCGTCTCGTCGATACCGCGAAGCTGTACCGGAATGAGAGGTCGGTGGGAAAGGCGATTCGAGGGGGCCCGGTCGACCGATCCGAGGTCTTCGTCACGACGAAGCTCTGGAACTCGGATCACGGGTACGAGTCGACGCTCCGGGCCTTCAGGAAGAGCCAGGATCGCCTAGGAATCGGTCCCGTCGACCTGTATCTCATCCATTGGCCCGTAGAGGGGCGCCGCATGGAATCGTGGCGGGCGATGGAGACCCTCCTGGAAGACGGGTCGTGTCGGAGCATAGGGGTCAGCAACTACATGATCCACCATCTTGAGGAGCTTCTTGCGTCCTCCGAGGTCACGCCGGCTGTGAACCAGATCGAGTTGAGTCCGTACAACTTCCGCTCGCGTCAGGGGGTGGTCGAGTTCTGTCGGGCCAAGGGCATTCAGGTTGAGGCTTACAGCCCCCTCACGAAGGGCCTTCGGCTTCGGGATCCCCGCCTACTCGAGATCGGAAGTCGATATGGGAAGACCTCGGCTCAAGTCCTCCTCCGTTGGGGGTATCAACGCGACCTGGTCGTTATCCCCAGATCCTTCAACCCTCAGCATATCGAGGAAAACTTCGGCATCGACGATTTCGACCTTTCGAATGAGGACATGGGGCAGCTCGACGCCTTTGATCAGAACCTCGCGACGGGCTGGGATCCCACCGACGCCCCTTGACCCGGATGGTTCATCGGCTTTACCTTGGCTCACCGACTCTTTATGCGGCCTCCGGAGACTTCGAGTCTAGGACGCCTCGTCTCACGAGAGGATCATATGAATGAAGAGCAGGCCATCAATCCCGAGCTGGCAAAGAGATTGGCGCAGGTCTACCAACTACCCCGGGAGCCGACGAGTATGAAGGACTACTATGCCTTGGTCCGGGGGGGAAACGAAGAGAACCCCCAGATGGAGGCCTACCTGGAGAAGATGCGGAAGGGTCAGGTGATCATGGGGGAGACCCCTGCGAACCGCGGGTACTCGGTATCCATCCCGGAGCGCGAGAAGGTCAACGTGATGTGTGGATACGACGCGGTCGTTACGGCGGTCCTTCGTGAGGACGGGCGTGCGGAGGGGGCTTGTCCGCACTGTGGCGAGGCCATGGCGATTCACATCAAAGAGGGGCGACTCGCGCGCGTCGATCCCGATTCCATCGTCTTCTGGTTGGGAACGGGCCCTCCCGGCGGGCCAGGGCATCCCGTCTGCGATCATCTCCACCTGTTCCCGAGCCCCGATCATCTGAGAGCCTGGGTCGCGGACCAGCCCGACGAGTTAGGCTTCGAGATCCCGCTTGCTGACCTCGTAGATCAACTGAGGCAAGCCTGAGCCGGCCGAACTTGTGTGTGGCGAAGGATCTAGGACTCGCACCGAGTCGTCAGCCTAGGGCTGGAACCTCATTCGGCTCGGCTCCCATCATGGCCCGCACCAAATCCCAATCGATCCGCTCAAACCCCTCGCTGCGAAGTTCCCCCGACGAGACGCCGACCAGGTCCCAAGCTTCCTCCTTGTTCGCGACCGCGGGGTCGATTTCCGCACTCGTGGTGGCAGAGAGAGCGAGAGAGTCCGGCAAGGACGAAACGTCACCCCGGATCCCGCGGGAGACCGGATTGGGCAGGGTGACCACGCCCTGCTTGAAAGCCAACTCCACATCGATGGCGTCCGAGAGGTGCGTAACAATCCTTCGACCCCCCCACTCTGCCCGGACCGCGTGGCCCTTATGCACGAGACCAATCAGGCGACCCTCGTCGAAGAAGTGCTGGAACAAGATGGCCGGTCCCAATAGGAAGTTCGTCGTGCGGCTCGTGAGGTGGTCGGACGGATCAAGGATCCCCACCTCGGTGTGGCTTGCCCCAAAGTCCCAGAGCACCGTGGCGTCGTCATCGTAGATGTCCCCTAGCTTGTCCGAATCCACGTCTACGGGAAGGCCCGTGATGTGGAGAATGTAGGCGCCTTTCGCGGGAAAGCCTCCCCTGAAGAGGGCGAACTCTTCCGACACCCGCTTGAGAAACGCCTCGGTCACCGGCATCTTCGAACGAGCCACTGCCTTTCGGAGCCTCGTCAAGCTTCCCCCGATCGAGAAGGCACTCCCGCCACCCGCTACCAGATCGAGGGGCGTATTCCGAAGGACGTACGCAATTCGGGTCACGTGAACCTTGCAGGTGAGAGTCCCCATCGGACGGAGCCACTGGAACTTCTTGCGGGAGGCCGTGCGGGAGAAGGCCTTGAACTGCTCCTCTATCGCGGCCCATTCCCTGCCCTCCCGGTATTGGAGATCGCCGAACTGCTCGGCGTAAGCTCGGAGCTGCTCGAAGAGGGGCTCCTCATCCAGGTTTTCTCTTCGTGCGGCCTGCAAGCCGCCTTGCTGGAAGTTCAGGTTCGCACGACGTGAAAGGGTCCGGAGCGACTCGACGATCTCCCTTCGCGAGCCGACCACAAAGCAGTGGAGTCGGGCCTCAGGCTCCCAACCGGCCTCCGGATCGACGAGCTCTGCGATTTCCGCGGGGCCCGGCGCGAACCCCTCAATCGGTCGGGTCCGAATCGTGTAGACACCAACGAGGATGGCGCTGAGGCCCATGACGAAGAGGGCGAAGACGAGGATGAGGATGATCAGCACTTCGCCGA
>JAZFPV010000156.1:0-2491 GCA_036444795.1 Thermoplasmata archaeon | reverse complement strand
GATCATCAACGGGCAGGTGACGACCCTGACCCCGGACACGACCAACGTCTTCATCGACGTGACGGGCACGGAGCTCCGTGCGGTGCAGGGAGCCCTCGCCATCCTCATCACCGCGATGGCAGAGCGTGGCGGGACGATGCGTTCCGTTACAATCATGTACCCCGACGAGGCCTTCGAGACCCCCGATCTGACCCCGGCGGTGCGTGAGCTGTCTCTGGCCCGGGCGAACGATCTCTTGGGGCTGCAGCTCTCCGCTCGCGCGGCGGTGGCGGCGCTCAAGCGGATGCGCCTCGGGGCCCGTTCTCGGAAGGGAGAAATTCGGGTCGAGATTCCGGCGTACCGCACGGATGTCATGCACGAGGTGGACCTGATGGAAGACCTGGCCATCGGACACGGCATCCTGCGCTTCGAACCGATCGCCTCCCAGGCCATGACCACGGGCGAGGCGGCCCCCCTCAACGAGTTCACGGAAGGCCTGAGGCAGGTGTTGGTGGGGCAGGGGCTCCAAGAGGTTCGCACCCTGACCTTCCAAGACCGTGGGGGCGCCTACCGGCCTCGGCGACCCCGGCTCCGATTGGCCAATCCCATCACGTCCGACCTGACCGTGGTTCGGTCGAGCCTCCTGCCATCCCTGTTGGAGATCCTCCGCCTGAACCGGCACCGGGAGCTCCCCCAACGCATCTTCGAGATCGACGATGTCGTGTTGGAGGGACGGAATGCGCGACGCGTGGCGGGAGCCCTCATTCACCCCAAGGCGGGTTTCACGGAGGTCAAGGGCCTCGTCCTGGGTATCTTGCGGGACCTGGGCCTGGAGGGGGACGTGGAGGAAGAGGACGACGAAAACCTGCTCCCGGGTCGCGGCGCCCGGCCGGTGGTGAACGCCCAGAATCTAGGTCTCCTGGGGGAACTCAAGCCGGAGGTCATCACCGCCTACGAGCTGGCCAATCCCGTGGCTGTCTTTGAGCTCGATGCGGTCGCACTCCACACGCTCTCCAGGCGCAAGCCCACCTCCGCCTCCGTTTCGTGAACCGTCAAGGGTTAAGACGGCCTGGATTATTGCGGAGATGCGCTGCGGTAGCTAAGCCCGGACAAAAGCGCCGGCCTTGAGAGCCGGTGGGCCGTAAGGCCTTCGGGAGTTCGAAGCTCCTCGGTACGGGATCGGAATTCTCCCCCGCAGCGCTCCGAGTGAACGGCCGTCCCACAATCTGGAAAGCCTAAATATCCGCCATCAAATGGCGAACTCACGCGTGGGTAGCCAAGCATGGTCAACGGCGCAGCGTTGAGGGCGCTGTCCTTAGTGGTTCCCAGGTTCAAATCCTGGCCCACGCACTCACCTCAGCTGCTCGTGGGAGCGCGGCTCTTCCAAGTCCGTACGATGCTGGTCCAAGGCGGTTCCTCATCCATCTGCCACATCAGGGCAATCAACTCGCCGATGTGGGCGATCTCATCGAGGAAGGTATGGAGCAGGACCTGTTCGATGGTCGCCTTCCGACTCCATCCCTCAATCTCGATGTCCTTCCCTACGTCCTCGGGCGGCAACTCCTGAAAGAAGGTCTGCGCCCTGTCCGCCACCTCTCGATCGTACTTCTCCATATCCTCGAAAGTCTTGAAGAAGGCCGGGTCGCGGTCCCCCCACCTCCATGGCTTTCCTGGGATGTCAGAGTGGAGGTATGAGTCCTCCACCTCGAGGAGGTGGATGAAAATGTCGTGCATCGAATTGTAGGTCGCCTCCCGATTCTTGCTGACCTCCTCCCAACCTAGGTCCCGGAACTTAGCGAGGAAGCGACGGCGGAGGTCGGCAACGTACGTGAAGAGCTGTTCGAGGTCGGTGACGTCCATCGCCACCGCTATTCCCGTCGCTTACATTAACCCCACCCTCCTGAACCTCCTCCTGACCGGAACCGGGTCCGATGGTGCCCCGTCGCAGGCCCGTCGCTAGAGGATACCGACAAGGAGACCGACGGTCAGGAACCACGCCCGAGGCACAGATGGTTTATTCCGCCGCCGGGTGTGGGCGCCCCATGACGACCAGGGGAGCCCCTTTTCGAGACCTCGACCTGACCCCCGATGCCTTTCGCGCGGTCGGGCATCAGGCCATTGACCTCATCGCTGACTATTACCGGGACATTCGGACGGTACGGGTCTTCCCTCCACGTACGGCTTCCCAGGTGGCCGACGATTTTGAGGAAACCCTACCGTTCGAGGGCGCGAAACCCGAAGAGATTCTCGAGGCATGGCGGCTTCGCGTCCTGCCCAACGCGACCCATTTGGGCTCGCCGCGTTACTTCGGGTTCGTCAATGGTTCGGGGACGATGATGGGCGTCTTGGCCGAGGCGCTCGCCGCCTCCGTGAACATGAATGTCGGGGCCTGGAAGCCAGCTCCCGCCGCGACCGAGATCGAGCGGCGCACCGTCGCATGGCTCGCCGAACTTATTGGATACCCCACGGACTGCTGGGGGCACTTCGTGAGCGGGGGGACCATGGCGAACTT
>JAZFPV010000155.1:0-2072 GCA_036444795.1 Thermoplasmata archaeon | reverse complement strand
CGCACAAGGTCCCGGTAGCGTGCGACGATCTGCTTCGTGATACGCCCGGGCTTCCCATCCCCAATGACTCGGTCGTCGACCCGGACGACCGGCCCAATCTCCGCCGCCGTCCCCGTGATGAAGGCCTCGTCCGCCCCGTACACGTCGAAGAGCGTGAAGAACCGCTCTCGAGCCTCGTAGCCCAGCTCCTTGGCGATTTCCAGGACCGTCTCCCGCGTCACGCCTTGGAGGATGGCGGCCGTGGGCGGTGTGCTGAGGACCTCGTCCCGCACCACGAAGAAGTTGTCGGCCGAGGCCTCGCTCACGTAGCCTTGAAGGTCCAGGAGGAGGGCCTCATCCGCGTCGTGGATGTTCGCTTCCACCCGCGCGAGGATCTGGTTCAGGTAATTCAATGACTTGATGTTCGGGCTGACAGACTGGGACGGCACCCGACGATACGTGGAGGTGATCAGCTCGAGGCCCTCCCCGTACTTGTTCCCGAACAGCACGTCGAAGGGCCGGGCGATGAGGACCACCGTGGGTCCGCCCTCCACCTTCCGGGGATCGAGGCCGAGGTCTCCCTTGCCCCGGGTCACCACGGGGCGAATGTAGCCGTCTTCGATCTCATTCCGGCGGCAGAGCTCGAGGATGAGATCCCTCAGTTCGTCCTTTGGCAGGGGGATCTCCAAGTGGATGGCCTTGGCGGAGTCGTAGAGCCGACGCAGGTGGTCGTCGAGACGAAAGACGCGTCGGTTGTAGGCCCGAATTCCCTCGAAGACGCCGTCGCCGTAGAGCAGCCCGTGATCGAAGACGGACACCTTGGCGTCCGATTCCGGCAAAAACTCGCCATTAACGTAGGCCAAAAGTTCCACGGCCCTCTGCCTCGATTGTCGATAGGGGGTCGCCCTATTAAAGTGTCTTTTCGTGAGACTCTCTACCCGAAATGTGGGAGCACCGGGGTCAGAAGGTCAGACCCGTGATGCGCTCGAAGAGGCCCACGTACAGGTCGCTTACTTCCTGGACGAGCGCGTCGGGAAGAGGCGGGATCTCTGGCTCCGACTCGCCCCGGTCCCGGGCATCGTAGACGGCCTGATGGTAGCCGCTGTCCCGGTAGTGCTGGCGCACAAACTCCTTGCTCAGCTCGACGAGCCGGCCCTCCTCGTACTCTTCCCGATCCCAGAACCGGTCCTCGTCCGCTGTCCCGAAGGTGTCGACGAGCATGGCCGCCCGGTCCCCGTCCATGGCGAACTCCTTCTTCCCGTCGACGTGAATGAGGCCGCGCCGTCCGACTTCGTCCTGAATGGTACTGTCCATCTTCAGAACCGATTCCCAGATGTCGTCGAATTCGCCGGGGGTGAGGCCGGACATGTCCAACGCCTGCTCCCGTGTGAGGAGGCGGTCCGTCTCCTCCAGTTTCGTGGTTACTTCCAGGTAGGGCTCGGGGAGACGGGTCCCGTAATCCGGGACCTTCGAAGACGGGAAACCCAGGTCCTTGGGGTTCTCCTTGCCCTTCTTCAACCGGTCGAGGAGGGATCCCGCGACATAGTAGCGGGCGATCCACTCCAAGGGGATTAGGTAACGCGTAGTCTCCGGGGTCAGCTTCGCGTAATCGGGGATCACCTCGACCCGCCGCACTCGCATGCGGTTCCCGTCAAGGACCTTCAACAGGTGATGGCGAATCCCGAGCGCGGGCGCGCGGTCAAACCAGAAGGCGCTCGTGCGACAGAGCGTCTCCCCCTTTTTTGGGATCTGGGAGGGGATGACCTTGTCGAAGACCGAGATGTTGTCCGTGAAGCGGAACTCCAGCTCCTCCTCGTCGACCTCGTAGACTTCCTTGACCTTCCCCGTCCTCAGAAGTTTCATCGAGTGCCTAATTGGCGCGCCGATAAAGGGGTTGCGTACTTGCCTGACAACCCGTCTTCGGCCGGTCTGAACGCTCGGACAGTCAAGGCTGAGGCATCGATTCCTTCGTCGCTAGTCAGCCACGCTCGGTCTTCGAGAATTTCCAGGTCCTCAAAGCCAGCTTTACGAACGGTCCTCAGGTACTCGGCACGGACCATCGCGTCGCGAATGCACCCACACTCACCCACCCC
>JAZFPV010000154.1:0-2031 GCA_036444795.1 Thermoplasmata archaeon | reverse complement strand
GTCCGGCTCGTAGGTCCGGAACTCCGACATCTCAATCCGGACGAACGGAGTACCGCCGCGCTGCTGCGCCGGGCCTTGCGTTCTCCCGCTGAAGGCAAGAGTAGCCCGGGCATCTACGTGGAGAGACGCGGTCTCTCCCATCTTCTGGCCCGGCTAGGCAAGGGGCTGATTTACCTCCGCGAGGAGGGCAAGGACATCCGTCGGGTCTCCCTCCCAACGCCAAGCACCTTCCTCCTCTCGGATCACCGGGACGTGACGGCCCAGGAAGCCGCGGTCGTGGAGGAGGCGCAGCCCCAGCTGGTCCGGATCGGCCCTAAATCCCTCCATGCGGACCATGCCCTCCTCTTGGTCCACAATGAGCTGGATCGGCGGGGCCGGTAGACCTACAGCCGCCCAACAACATCCCGGAGCGATTCGAACCCAGAGCGCTCGAAGGCCGCGGTGGCGAGACGGTCCATGGCTCCGTCGTAACCGGGGAGGCTCCCTTGGCCTCGGGCGTCCCGCGACTCACGGAGGCCAATCTTGCCCGAAAGGGGCGAGGCCGCGCCCTCTTGGCCGTCGCCGCAACCTTTACTGTTGGGCCGGGAGATAGCACGGGACCGAACCGTCAGGAGGCGGATCCTTGGAACGATTTCATATCGCGAATGAGTCAGACATCCTCTCCGGCCGGACGACCGATGTGTACTTCCAACGGACGGAGGAGGTTCTGCAAGCCGAGGGGAAGGACGCGGAGCCCGTCGTGGCCGAGGTGACGGCAGGTCGCCTGCCTCAGGCGTGGCCTTGGGGGATCTTCGGGGGCCTAGAGGAGGCGGTGAACCTGCTCGAGGGGCACCCTCTCGACCTGTACGCGCTGCCCGAAGGCACCCTGTTCACGCCCCGGAGCCACGGAGGGATTCGGGTCCCCGTGGCCTTGTTGGATGGCCCTTACGGCGCCTTTGGTCGGTACGAGTCGCCCCTCCTGGGCCTCCTCTGCCAGGCCACAGGCATCGCCACGAAGGCCGCGCGGGTCAAGCAGGCGGCAGGATCCAGCGAGACCATCTCCTTCGGGGTTCGGCGCATGCACCCAGCCTTGGCGCCGATGATCGATCGGGCCGCTTTCGTTGGGGGGTTGGATGCGGTGTCTGGTCTCATGGGGGCGGAACTGATTGGGAAGGAAGCCCAGGGCACCATGCCCCACGCCCTGACCATCGTGATGGGCGGTGCCAAGAAGGCCTTCGAGGCCTTCGACCGCCACGTCGAAGCCGGGGTGCCCCGGATTGCCCTCGTGGATACCTACCTGGACGAGGTCCAGGAGGCCCTTCTGGCAGCCGAATCCGTTCCGGACCTCACGGGCGTCCGCCTGGACACGCCCGCCTCGCGGAGGGGGAGCTTTCCCGAGATTGTCCGGCAAGTGCGTTGGGAACTGGACCAGCGGGGGTACGAGAACGTGAAAATCTACGCGTCCGGGGGACTGGACGAGACCACAATCCCGGAGTTGATCGCGGCAGGCGCGGTGGGTTTCGGGGTGGGGACCAGCGTCTCCGATGCGCCGACCGTGAATTTTGCCCTCGATATCGTCGAGGTCGCGGGTCGCCCCGCGGCCAAGCGGGACCGGTACGGCGGGCGGAAGGGGGTGTTCCGTTGCCCCAAGGATTTCACGTTTGAAGTCGGTCCTGCTCCGCCTCCCTGCCCCCGGTGTCAGGGAACGATGCAGGACGCCCTCGTCCAGTATCTTGAGGAAGGGACGCGCATACGCGAGCCTCCGCGTCCGTCGACGATTCGCGAGTCTGTCCTTGCCCAACTGGCCAAGCTCGCTGACCCTCGAGGAGGGCCGGAAAAGGTTGATTAGGCGCGGGACCTAGCCCCGAGGGGTAGGATGTCTGAGGTGCCCGAGGATCTCCGTTACACGAAGGAACACGAGTGGGTCCGTATGGAGGGCGACCGTGCCACCGTCGGGATTACGGATCACGCCCAAAACGAGCTGACCGACGTGGTGTACATCGAGCTGCCCTCCGCGGGGGACGTGTTCGCGGAAGGGGAGGAGTTCGCCGT
>JAZFPV010000153.1:0-7683 GCA_036444795.1 Thermoplasmata archaeon | reverse complement strand
CCCTTCGGTGGGGTCGGCCTCGGGACCCCACGGGGAAGACGAAGGGCGCTGCGGATCTTGAGATACTCCGGGCCGCGGGGAAGAAGTACGGGCGGGTCCTGGTCTGGGACCTGGAGGGGGTCGCCGGGGGGGATCCCCAACTCGAGATCTATCGACGGCTCGAGGGGAAGGGACTCTGGGTCGAAGGCGGCGCACGCACCGTCGGCACCCTCGTGGACATCTTGGTTGCGGGGGCCGAGGTGGCGGTCATCAACGGGCGTCGCATGGGGGGATCCGAGGTGCTCGCCGAGGCGAATCAGCTCACCGGCCAGTTGGCCTTCTGCGTGGAGGAGGGTTCCGACTCGAAGCCGGGGGGAAGCGAACTCGACCGTGAACCCTTCGATCTTTTCTTGGAAGCGCGCCGCGCGGGGATCGAGCGGGGCGTGTACCTTCGATACCCCCTCCTTCAAGAGCCTCCCCCTTGGATCGAGGAACTCGAGGACATGGAGCTCTATGCGGGGCCCGTCCCCGTCGTCGGCGGGCAGCCCCAGGTCGAAGGAAGGGTGGTCGCCAACCTGTATGAGTTGGTCTGATGGAGGCCCTCAAGCGAACCATCGCCCTCCTCTTCCGCCGGAAGGGCCGGAATCGGATGACGGAGCAGGAGTTCGTGCTCTCGGCCTCGATGGACCTGCGTTGGTTTCCTCCGAGGGACGCCCAGCGCCTCCTTGACCTGAGCGTCCTGAAGGGCCTGGTCAGGTTGGAGGAGGGCGGCTTGGAACCGGCCTTCGATCTGGAGGCGGTCGAGGTCCCCCTGCACTTCGTGCCCACGACCGACATTCTACAGGACGCCAGCGACCTGTTCGATCGCCTCCTCGACGAGATCACACGGGCCGCGTCTCGCCCTAGGAAAGACCTCGCGGCCCGGGTGAACTCCATCCAGCGATGGCTGGGGGTCTACGTGGAAGTCGCGGCTCTTCTGGCGGGCGAGGAGCTCACGGTCGATCTCACCTCTTTCTACCCCGAGGTCGAGGCCATGATGCGGGAGCGACGTCCCTAGTCTTCTCGACGCATCAGGTCACCTAGCGTCAGGGGCCGAGTTTCCGTGTGCGGGAGGCTTTCCCCCTCCTCAATCCGCTCTCGCAACCGGACTTCCAGGATGCGCTCGAGTTTGGCCACGAGCGTATCGGGCGGTCGCATCCGCCCCTTTTCCAGCTTCTCCAGGACACTCAGCTTCTCGTTGACTCTCCGGGCAAGCTCCTCCCGTTTCCATCCACGGGCTTCCCGCGCACGCCGCAATCGGTCGGGGAAGTCGGGCGCCAGGTCGTACTCCGGTTGCTGCAAGGAGAGGTCAGGGGCCCTCCGAGGCGCCCCCGGCCGAATTACCCGGGGTGCCCCCGTCCGAGTTACCGGGGGCGTCTCCGGCGGCTGGATCTCTTCCCCAAAGCGACTGCACCGGTCGCACAGCATGAGGCGGGTCCCCTCCACGGACACGGCCCGCAGGTGTTCTTGCTCGTTCCCGCACATCTCGCACAAGGCCATGGTCTCTCCCTCGCTACCCCTCTTCTGGCGAGCGCCGGCGAGCTCCGCGTCGATACCGGATGTATTGGAAGGCAAGGATGGCGGGAGAGAGAAAGAGGAAGACCAACCCCGCGGCGACACCGAAAACGACAATCGCTGTGAGAACGTAGAGGGTGTAGGGCATGGCCAGGAAGGTGAACGTACCCAGAGCCAGGGCCGCCACTGCCCACGGATCGGTCCGTCTAACCACGAGGTTCATCGAGACCATGGTCCGTTCTATCTTTAACGTGTCGGGCCTTCGTCTATCGTTTCTGATGCTCGCGGGGGAACGCATATATAGACCATCCAGGTAATTATCGCGCGATGCTCCCCTCCCCCCCCAGGAGGCACGCTTTTGGATGAGGAAGGTGCCCAGGAGTTCTACGAACGCCTCTCCGAGCGCATCGCCCTCCTCGAGCAGAAAAACGATCGCCTCCTTCAGGACTCGAAGCTGATCGAGGGGGAGAAGCGGTTCATTCAGAGCGAACTGGGGAAACTCCGGCGGGAGGCGAAGCGTCTCAAGGCCGAGCTCGATCGCCTGAAGTCCCCGCCCCTCATCATCGGCAGCATTCGAGACATCCTGGTGGACGGCCGGGTGGTGGTCAAGAGTTCCACCGGCCCCGACTTCATTGTCCAGGCCGCCGACTACGTGGACCCCGATAGCCTGGTGGTTGGGTCCCGTGTGGCCCTGAACAAGCAGACCCTTGCCGTCATGGGCGTGCTGCCCCCCTCCTACGACCCCATCGTCATCGGCGCGGAGGTCATCGAGAAGCCTCTCTTCACGTACAAGGAGATCGGCGGTCTGAAGGAGGCTCTCCGGGAGGTCCGGGAGGCGGTGGAAGATCCCATGTTGAAGCCGGAGGTCTTCCGCAGAGTAGGCATCGAGCCGCCCAAGGGCGTGCTCCTCGTCGGCCCTCCCGGGACCGGCAAGACCCTGGTGGCGAAGGCCGTGGCCAACAAGACGAAGGCCAGCTTCGTCCGGCTGGTCGGCTCCGAACTCGTGCAGAAGTACATCGGTGAAGGGGCGCGGTTGGTCCGCGAGCTCTTCGAACTCGCGCAAGAGCGAGCCCCCTCAATCGTCTTCATTGACGAGTTGGACGCCATCGGCGCCAAGCGGCTCGAGCTGGCGACCAGCGGGGATCGCGAAGTGCAGCGAACCTTGATGCAGCTTCTTGCGGCCATGGACGGCTTCGAGCCCCTCTCCGATGTCAAGATCATCGGCGCGACGAACCGACCGGACATCCTGGACACGGCCCTCATGCGACCGGGTCGGTTCGACCGGATCGTCCAGTTCCCCCTTCCCGACCCGGAGGCCCGGGTGGAGATCTTCCGGATTCACTCGCGGGGCATGAACATCCAGGGAGACGTGTCCTTCGAACGCCTGGCTGCCCAGACTGACGGGATCTCCGGGGCCGACATCAAGGCCATCTGCACCGAGGCGGGCATGTTCGCCATCCGGGAGGGGCGGGACCACGTATTGCTCGAGGACTTCATTCAGGCCCGGGAGAAGGTCCTCGAGGCCGCCCTCGAAGCGTCCCCCGAGACGGGGACCATGTTTGCCTAGTCCTCCTCCGGTTCCGGCTCGAGCTCCACGACGAAGGCCCCCACGTAGTCGCACCCTCGGCAATGGTAGAGCTGGCCCGTGATCATGCCGGCCTCCCAATAGAGATTGGAGGAGCTGCACTCAGGACAAATGAGCGTCCGCTTCCTCACGAAGGGCGCATAGGCGGCCTACGCATATGAATGTCCACGCGACGGCGGCCCCGGGATACCGTAATATTTATGCAATCCTGGGGGGTAAATGGGGTTAGCATGCAGCGATTACCCCGATGGCCCACCCAAATCAGCCCCGTCCGGGTCGTTCTTGCCGTTGTCATCGTCGCCGCCATCATCGTCGGCATTTTGGTCGCGACCTCCCCTCCGGCGCCGGTTCCTCCGGATGTGGTCCAAGCGGGAGACTTCGTGCAAGTGAATTACATCGGGTTCTTCACCGACGGACGAGTCTTCGACACGAGCTTCCAACACGTGGCCGACGACAACGCGACCTGGCCCAAGGCCGTGTCGTTCGAGTTCCGCCGCTTCTACGCGCCTCTGCGGTTTCAGGTGGGCGCCATGCCCCCCACCGTCATTGAAGGCTTCGAACACGGCGTCCTCTTTCCCACGCCCATGCGGGTCGGCGAGGCCCGGGAGGTGGTCGTCTCACAGGAGATGGGCTATGGCCCGTCGGACCCCACCCGGGTGGAGATCCGGCCGCTGCGCGAAGAGCTGACGCAGTTCGAGACCTTCCTGCGAGCCGACTTCGTCGCCCGATTCCAACTCGAACCCACGGCCGGCCTCACCTTTACCCATCCCACGTGGCAGTGGGCTACGAGGGTGGTGGAAGCCTCCGACGACTTCGTGACGGTAATGCATCTCCCGGTGGAAGGCTTCGTCCTCTCGGTCTTGGAGGCGTGGGATGCCCAGGTCCTCGAGGTGGATACCTCTGCCAATGCGGGTCTCGGACGCATCGTCTTGATGCACCTCCTCGACTCACGGCACATCGACGGCGTGAAGGCGGAGGATGACCGGGGCACCTTCCGCATCGTGGACGTGAATCCCGGAGCGGAGACCTACACGGTGGATTACAACGAGGAAGTCGTGGGACAGACCTTGATCTTCCGGATGGAACTACTCAGCATCGACAGATCCTAGGCTACGCCGCCATCTCTTCGTAGAGGGCCACCAACTTCTCCGTGCACTGGTCCCATGAGAAGCGCTCCGCCGTCTCGCGAGCCTGCTCCCGGACCTCGTCTCCGCGGTCCAGTGCCGCCAGGACGCTCATGTGAAAGCCGGGCACGTCGCCGGGCGGGAACAGGAAGCCGTTGCGTCCGTCCTCGATGTACTCCGGGAAGGCCCGATAATTCACGGCCACCACGGGCTTCCCACAGGCCATGGCTTCGAGGGCCACCATGCCCTGGGTCTCGAATTGCGAGGCGATGGTCATGACGTCGGCCGCGGCATAGTAGGCGGGGAGATCCTCGTCCGATACGAAACCCGCGAAGAGGATGTCCTCGGTCAGGCCATGTCGCTTCACGAACCGTTTGCACCCCTCGAGCGCCGGACCGGTGCCTGCGAAGAGGAGCTTGATACCCGGCCTCCGTCTCTGGAGACCCGGAAACGCCTGCAGGAGGAACGCGACGTCCTTCTCGGGAGCCACTCGTCCGACGTGTAGGAGGAGCTCTGCATCCCCGAGGTCGTGTCTCTCGCGCACCTCCGTTCCGTCCAGGTCGACTCGAAAACGCTCCAAGTCGACGCCGTTGGGGATTACCTCGGTCCGCCGCATCTCGGGCGCGAGAACCCGGAGTTCATCCAGGACCGCCTGGGTGGGGGTGACGACCGCCCCCGACCGATGCAGGAACTGGCGCAGGTACCGAGAGAGAAGGCCGGTCAGGATCCGGGAACGCCGCTTGAAGGGGGTGTAGTAGGGAATGGCATCCATGATCATCGTATGAAAGGTCAAGACCATGGGTCGGAAGAGCTCCCGGGACGCCCACATCCCCTTGAGGCCCATGAAGGCGAACCCATGGGCATGGACCAGGTCAGGACCATACTCCTCGAGGACCTTCAGCTCCCATCTCGTGGGTAAGAAGGAGATGCGGTAGCCGGGCAACCAGCGGAGCTCGCGCGCCCGACTGTATACGGTGTCGGGCGGAGGGGTGGCGTTGGACCCGTCCAGGGGGGCGACGACGAGGACCTGGTGTCCCGCCTTTTCCAGGCCGAGCTTCGTGTTTCGGATGGAGTTTACGACCCCGTCGATCGTGGGGAGGTACGTGTCGGTGAAGACGGCGATTTTCACGGACCTTCCACCTTCCGGACGCGATCCACGACCTCGGCCGGCGAATCGCCCAGGAGACGAACCATGGCCACCTTCTCAGGGCCCCCCCGATCGTAGATGAGGTCCGGGAAGGCCTTGGCCCGGCGAATCGCCTCCCGGGTTCCCCATGCCATGGTCTTGCTATCCTGGGGTTCGTCCTTTCGATCGAAGGACCCGATGGTCAAGCCCGCCTCCCGCGCGCGATCGACCAACCTGGCATCGTATCGCAGGTTCACCGCCGAACGGCGAGCAGGATCGAATTCCATCGCGGCGAGAATGATTCGAGCCACGTGGCGCGAGGCCCCAAAGGCGGGGGGCCCCACTGCGGCCGCTCGCGCCCCCACACGCACGATCCGGCCCGAGATGGCGCACACATCGCCCAAGCCTTCTGCCGCGGGCACGGCGTAGCCCAGGTTGATGCCGACCTCCGGGACGAGGTCGGGATTTAGAAATCCCAGGAGTTCCTCCGACATGTCCCGGACGGCGGTCCACACCTGCCAGCGGTCTTCGGTGTATCCCGCGTTGAGCAGGCGCAGACCCTGGCCCACGCCGTAGGCCGTGGCGAAGCCCGCGGCCACCCGTTTCCGAGCGGCTTGAACGCTCTCCGACAACCCGCGGCCCAAGGCGAGATACCCCGCGATGATCGAGGCATAGGCGCAGCCGCTCCCGTGCAGCTCGCTCGGGTATCGGTGGCCCGGGAATGAGCGGAACGACGTCCCGTCGTAGAGGATGTCCACGAGTGCCCCCTCGAGGTGCCCCCCCTTCACCAACACGGATTCCGGCCCGAGGGCGTGGAGGGCCTCGGCCGCGTCCTTCATGTCCTGGATCTCCCGGACAGGGATCCCCGTCAGGGTCTCGGCCTCATGGAGATTCGGGGTGACGAGCGTAGCCGTGGGCAAGAGATGTTCCTTCAAGGCCTCGGGTAACCCGGATGCGTGGAGGGAGGATCCGGAGGTGGCCATTAGGACGGGATCGATAACGAGGGGGGTGTCCAACGAGGCGAGCTCTTCCGCGACGACCTTGACGATGTCGGGGGAGTACAGCATCCCGGTCTTTGTCGCGTGCACCTCCAGATCCTCTCGGACGGCCTGAATCTGAGATCGGACGGTCGCAACGGACAACGCGTCGGTCGCCACCACCCTCTGCGTGTTCTGCGCCGTGATGGCGGTAAGGGCGGTGGCCCCGTGGACACCGAGGGAGGCCAAGGCCTTGAGATCGGCCTGAATCCCGGCACCGCCGCTCGAATCGCTCCCGGCGACCACGAGCACCGTGCGCACGGAGCCAGCATGGGTCCGGTCGGCTTAAAGGCCTTTTCGGCCGGCTCTCGCCTCATCCCTTTATTAGCGGGCCCCCGATGAGAACGGCATGCGCGCCCGGAGCGGCCACATCGTCCTCGGTCCCAAGGTCGGCTTCCGGGATCTGGAGCCCATTTTCCGGGATCTCTTCGCCCTCTTCCTCGAGGAGTCGGAGCAGACGAGGGACGACCCGGAGTTCTTCGAGATCATCCTGGAGGAGAACCTCCGAGACCTCCGGAACGATCGGAAGCCCGAGGGGTTCAACCGGGACGGAACGATGCGCCTCATCTTCCCCCTCAGCGAACGGAAGGAGTTTTACCTGTACGCAAACTCGCGCAGCGTCGAGGTGCCTCGCGTGACCCAAGCCCTCAGCCAGCTTCTGCAGCAGAACAAGATCCGTCACGAAGTCGAGTGGGATGGGCTGCTGCGCGACGAAGGGAAGCATTGATCAGCCGAGGGGCACCTGGAGAACGTCATGGTAGACCGCCCCCGTGGGCCCTAGCTCGCTTCGTTTGAGCCGCAGCGTCTCGACCCGTTGCGTCCCGTAGGTTTCGTCGCGGTGGGCCGCCAACAGCTCGGTGAGTTCTCCCACGTCCTTACTGCCCTTCACGCGTCCCACGGTCAGATGAGGCGTGAATCGCCGCCGCTCGCGTGCAAACCCCAGTTCCTGCAAGGCCCGTTCCAGGCGCTTGGCGATCCGCACGAGCGTATCCCCACCCTCCGTTCCAATCCAGAGAACCCGGGGCCTGGCGGGATTCGGGAAGGCCCCGATCCCGCGGAGGGCGAGGCTAAAGGGGGCCTCCCCTGCGGCCGCGGCCGCGAGAGCATCGCGGATGAACGGGACGAGGCCGTCATCGGTCTCCGCAAGGAACTTGAGGGTAATGTGAAGGTTCTCCGGCGAGACGACCCGGACCCGGGCCCGCGTATGCCGGAGGGCGTCCAGGAGACGCACCATCGACCGGGTGGCCTCGATGTCCACCGCGATGAAGGCCCGCATGC
>JAZFPV010000152.1:0-19259 GCA_036444795.1 Thermoplasmata archaeon | reverse complement strand
TCGACAGGGAGGAGCCTCGAGTGGGCGAGATTGGGTTCGACTCCGACCGCAAGCTCATGACGACGATTCACCGCGGGGAGCGACTGATCGCCTACGTGAAGGGGGCCCCCGAGGTCCTTCTCGACCGGTCCACCCACGCGCTCATCGAGGGGGAGGTGGAGCTGGACGACGCCCTACGCGAGCGCTTTCGAGAGGTGAACCGGGAGATGGCAGGGCAGGCGCTTCGGGTCCTGGCCCTGGGATATCGTATCCTCCCGGAAGGTACCGAGGCGTTTGAAGCGGAAACGGTGGAACGGGATCTCATCTTCCTTGGCCTCGTGGGCATGATGGACGCCCCCCGGAAGGACGCCATCAAGGCGATCGCGGAGGCGAAGAAATCCGGCATCCGCTCCGTGATGATCACCGGGGATCACCGTCTCACGGCTCAAGCCGTTGCCAAGGAGATGGGCATCATGGAGGCGGGCGATGAGGTCCTCACGGGCCCCGAGCTGGAGGAACTTTCGGATGCTGAGCTGTTTGAGGCTGCGGATCGGGTCCAGGTTTACGCCCGGGTTTCCCCACGCCACAAGGTTCGCATCGTGGACGCCCTGAAGCGGGGGGGTCACGTGACCGCCATGACAGGGGACGGGGTCAACGATGCCCCCGCGCTCAAACGGGCGGACATCGGCGTCGCCATGGGCATCACAGGCACGGACGTCGCCCGCGAGGCCTCCGACATGGTCCTCACGGACGACAACTTCACTTCCATTGTCCTGGCGGTGAGGGAAGGCCGGGGGATTTTCGATAACATACGCAAGTTCGTAGGTTATCTCCTTTCCGCCAACGCGGGGGAGGTTATGGTCGTCTTCTTGGGGGTTCTCCTCTTCACCCAACCCGAACTGATTCCCATCATGCTTCCCGTCCAAATCCTTTGGATTAACCTCGTGACGGACGGACTCCCTGCCCTCGCCCTCGGAGTGGATCCTGTCGCAAAGGACATCATGGACCGCACACCGAAACCCCCCAAGGAGAGCCCACTGAATCGAGAGGTGGGCGTGGCCATTGTGGGCATCGGACTTCTTGTGGGCTTTGCAGGGATTTTCGGCGTCCAGCTCATCCTCGCAGGCCAACCGTCCCCCCTGGCTCCGGACACGGTCGCCCGCGTGCGTACCGTCGTCTTTACCTTCATTGGCGTCTTCGAACTGCTGTTCGTCTTTTCAATTCGCTCGCTGCGGAAGCCCCTCCCCCTTTCGCGCCCCTTCGAGAATCGGTGGCTCCTTGTCGCCGTGGGGGTCTCCCTCTTTCTTCAGCTCATCGTGATCTACCTCCCCGCGCTTCAGGGGCCCTTCGGGACGATCGGGCTCGGCTTGAACGATTGGCTCCTCATTGTGGGGTTGTCCGTCATGGTCATCGCGCTGTTTGAGGCGGGCAAGCTCCTCCATCTCGCCTGGATGCGGCGAACTCCATCTCCGCCCGTTCCGCAAGCATGATT
Organism: Thermoplasmata archaeon; assembly: GCA_036444795.1. Classification (GTDB taxonomy): domain Archaea; phylum Thermoplasmatota; class Thermoplasmata; order RBG-16-68-12; family JAJISG01; genus JAJISK01. The sequence continues at coordinate 17,788 of JAZFPV010000152.1, read as the reverse complement.
GACATCGACGGGGCCCACGGCGAGGGCGGGGGCCAGCTGTTTCGCATGGCTCTGGCCCTCTCCGCGCTGACGGGTCGGGGCGTTCGGGTAGCGGCCATCCGGGCGGGGCGACGGAAACCTGGGTTGGCGCGGCAGCACCTCAGCGCCCTCGAGGGACTTACTCGCCTCTGCGGGGCGAAGGTGAGGGGGGCCAAGATCGGGTCACGGGAGCTAAGCTTTCGGCCTGGCCCTCTGCGGGGAGGACATCTCGAGCTCGACGTACAGACCGCGGGCAGTGTGACCCTCGTGCTGCAACCCATCGTACTCCCGGCCCTCTTCGCCGCCCGCCCGACGACATTGCGAATTCGGGGAGGCACAGATGTGCGATGGGCGCCCCCGGTCGACTATACGCGTGAAGTCTTCCTGCCGCTCCTTGCTCGGGTGGGGGGACCGGTCGCCCTTCGCGTGGAGCGCCGTGGTTACTACCCCCGGGGCGGGGGCCGAATTTGGGCCGAGATAACGCCCGTTGCCCACCTTATGCCCTTCAGCGGGGAGCAGGGGCAATCTCCACGCGCTATCGGAGGACACGCCCACGTCTCCAACCTGCCCTCCACGGTGGTGGATCGGATGAGACGAGCGACGGAAGGGGCTCTCCAGAGCCTCGCGCCCGTCGAGATAGATACCTCCACATACGGATCGGAGAAGGCCGAGGGCCAAGGCGGGGCTTTGGTCGTATGGGCGGAGACGTCAGCCTCGCGTCTCGGGGCGACGGCCCTGGCCGAGAAGGGAGTTCGGGCTGAGACACTGGGGACACGCGCCGCGGGCGACCTCCGAGACGAGCTGCAATCCGGGGCCACGGTGGACCGGTTCGCCGCGGATCAGATCCTCCCGGTTATGGCGCTGGCCTCCGGACCTTCGGTCTTCCTCGTGCGCGAGGTGTCCGGCCACTTGGCGACGCTCTTCTGGCTCCTACCCCAATTCGTGAATGTGGACATCCGGACCCAAAGGGAAGGGGGGCGGACTCGCGTGGTGGTCACGCCTAGCCGTACATGGAGCTCGGCCGAGACTCCTCCGGCTGTTGGACGTCGAGGGCCTGACGGTTGATGGATTTGAGTTGGTTCTCGATGCGGCCTGCTTCCTCGTACAGCGGCTTCGTGTCGAGCCCCATCTTCAGGAGGACCTTGTCCACCGTTTCGATGACGCGGGCGGCTGCCCGTGCGTCGGGGAAGTCGGGATGCGCCTCGGAGAGGATGCTCATCACGTCGAAACCCCGCTTCCGCCCCTCGTTGAGTAGGACCCCGGCGACCCCCGTGATGACCCCCTCCTCGAAGATCGGTACCCCGCTTTCTCTGAGCATCGCGTTGGTAGCCTCGGTGCTGCCCACGCCGAACACGCCCACCGTCTCGTTCGTCGCCGCTCCCTGGTCCACGATGAGACCCTCGGGACAGACGAGGAGGGAGCACCCGTTTGCCTCGGCCCAATCCAACACCGCGTCGGCGATGTCCTTGATCATCGTTGCGGCCGGCTGGAACTCGGAGATGAAGATGACGACCGGTCGACCCCCGGTCTCCTGACCGCCGGCGTAGATCCGAACGGGGTGGAGGGGGAGGCCCCCCTTGACGAGGGCGACGGTGGGGAATTGCGAGGAATCCACCACCCCCACTTGCTCCAGGTCCAGGAGTTCCACGAGGTAGTTGGCCACGATGGAGCTCACGAGTCCGACGCTCGGGAAGCCGTCGATCAGGACGGAGTCGCGAAGGTCCACCTCTTTGAGCAGAGTAATGTGCACCCCATCCATGCGTCCCAGGTATCCAGGCATCCCTTATTTAAAATTGGCAGGCCTCGTTCTCCGTTCTGTCTTTGACGCCAATCCTTATTCGGCTGACCTCTCATGGAAACCCCCGTGGCCGACCGGCCCTTCGTCGTCCTGAACATGGCGTGCACTCTGGACGGGAAGATGGGACTACCGGGGAAGAGACCCCTGAAGCTCTCCTCCGAGGAGGACTTCGCCCGGGTCCACCGGCTCCGTTCGGAGGCCCAGGCCGTGGTGGTGGGCATCGAGACGGTCCTGGCGGACGATCCGAAGCTCACGGTGAAAGAAGAGTACGTCCCCGACGGTTCGAGTCCCCTGCGGGTGGTCCTGGATTCCACCGGACGCGTCCCGCGGGGGGCGGCGGTACTCGATGGGGCAGCCGCGACCCTAATCGTGACGGCGGAAGAGGTCTCGGGGACCTTCCCGAACGCCGAGACGCTCCGGTGTGGCGAGGGGGAAATCGACCTCGTCCGTTTGGTTGACCGGCTCTTCGATCGTGGGGTCCACCAGATTCTGGTGGAGGGGGGCGGCACCGTGGCCTGGTCCTTCCTCCGGGCGGGCCTTTTGGACCGGTTCCATGTCTATATCACGCCCTGGGCCATGGGGGACGATCGAGCGCCCAGCCTGCTCGCGGGCAACACGGTCGATGGGTGGGCGGACATGCAAGGACTCCGTCTGAGGGAGGTGACGGTCCTGGGGGAAGGGCTCCTCGTGACGTATCAACCTGCGGAGAGGGCGGCCGGGACTGGGAAGGCACGTGGAAGCTAATTCTCGCTACCTGTGCGACCACATGCTCGGGACCCTCGCCCGATGGCTACGTCTCCTGGGTTACGACACGGCGTACCCGCAGGCGTTGCTTGACAACGAGCTGCTGGAACTCGCTGAGCGCGAAGGCCGCGTGTTGCTGACTCGAGATCGGGATCTCGCCATGCGAAGCGGTCCCGGCGGGTTGTACGTGGCGAGCGACGTGTTGGACACACAGATCATTCAGGTTCTGACGGAACTCCGGCCGGAGGCGGGGGACCCCATGAGTCGGTGTTCCGTCTGCAACGGAGCTCTGATCGAGACGTCGCGGGAGGCCGCCCGGCCGGCGGTCCCCGAAGGCGTTTGGGAGCGGCAAGAGCGCTTCTGGCGATGCCCCTCGTGTGACAGACACTACTGGCGCGGGACCCACTGGGAGCGAATGCGACCCAAGATCGAGGAGTACACCGCCCTCCGGGAAGAGGGGCCGAGACGACCTCGGTCCAAAGCCTCATAAGGCGGCCCTGGATTGCCCGAAAGGTCTCTCGGATGGACGGGCTGCTGGTCCTCGAAGACAGACAGGTTTTGAGGGGACCCGCCTTTGGAACGGAGGACACCGTCTACGGGGAGCTCGTTTTCAACACCAACATGACGGGCTATTGCGAAGCCCTCACCGATCCTTCCTACAGCGGCCAGATCCTGTTGATGACCTACCCGTTGATTGGGAACTACGGGGTGGATCCCGAGACCTTGGAATCCGATCGGATCCAGGTCACGGGCTTCGTCGTCCGAGAGTTGTGGCGAGGCCCCACCCATCCCCGTTCCCAGCAGGGACTGGACGCCTTCCTGCGCGACGAGGGAGTCCCCGGGATCGAGGGGGTCGACACCCGCCACCTCACCATCACGACGCGCCTCCACGGGACCCTGCGAGCGGCCCTCTCCACCGACGGGGCGGACCCCGAGGCGCTGTTGGAGCAAGTTCGCGCCCGACCCTACCCGGACGCCCACAATCTCGTGGGCCGGGTCAGCTGCAAGAAGCCGAGCCGTTTCGAGGGGAAGGCCGGCCGCCGCTTTGTTGTGCTGGACTGCGGCGTGAAGGGAAGCATCATCGAACAGCTGCGCCCCCACGGCGAAGTCGTCCGGGTGCCCTACGACACACCCCCCGATGCGATTCGCGGCCTCGAGCCGGACGGCTTGGTCGTCTCCAACGGGCCCGGGGATCCCGCCCATCCCGCGATGACCTCGACGGTGGTCCCCGCCCTGCAGGAACTGGCGGAAGAGATGCCGATCCTGGGCATTTGCCTGGGCCATCAACTCCTGGGTCTCGCGTTTGGTGCGGAGACCTACAAGCTCAAATTTGGCCACCGGGGGGGAAACCAGCCCGTCCAGGATGTTCGGCGGGGTCACGTCCTCATGACCGCCCAGAATCATGGTTTCGCCGTGCGGGAGGAGACCCTGGGGGACGAGCTGGAGGTCACCCACCTCAACCTCAACGACGGGACAGTCGAGGGGTTTCGCCACCGGGACCTGCCCGTCCTCTCGGTCCAGTACCACCCGGAGGCGAGTCCGGGTCCCCACGACAGCCGTTACATCTTCCACGACTTCGTGAAGGAAGTTGACGGGTCGGAGGGACCTCCGAGGAGGTGAGAGCCGCGCCGAAAGACATCGGACTCCGGAAGGTCATGGTCATCGGTTCTGGACCGGTGGTCATCGGCCAGGCCGCCGAGTTTGACTACTCCGGGAGTCAGGCTTGCCGTGCCCTCCGGGAGGAGGCGATTCAGGTGGTCCTGGTTAACTCCAATCCGGCCACCATCATGACGGATCCGGACATGGCGGATGCCGTCTACATGGAGCCCCTAGAAGTGGACTTCCTCGAGCCCATCCTCGAGAGGGAGCGTCCCCAGGCACTCCTTGCGGGCATGGGCGGACAGACCGCCCTCAACCTCGCCTCCGAACTGGCCGAGGTGGGAATGCTGAAACGGTTTGGCGTGGAGCTTCTCGGGACCACGCTCTCGGCCATCGAGGCCTCGGAGGATCGACGAGCTTTTGCGGCGCTCATGGATCGAATTGGGGAACCCATTCCCCGAAGTTTTTCATGCGGGAGCTTAGAGGAGACCCACCGCGCGGTCGCGGACCTGGGGGGCCTTCCCGTCATCATCCGGCCCGCGTACACCCTCGGGGGCACGGGCAGCGGCATTGCATCGACCGCTGAGGAGCTGGATCGGATTGCCTCGATCGGTCTCGCCTATTCCCGCATCGACCAGGTCCTGGTGGAGGAGAGCGTCCTCGGATGGAAGGAGTACGAATACGAGGTCATGCGGGATCAGGCAGACAATTGCATCACCATCTGCTCCATGGAGAACCTGGACCCGATGGGGATCCACACGGGGGATAGCATCGTCGTCGCCCCCGCCCAGACCCTCCGCGACAGGGACCACCAGACTCTCCGCACCGCCGCTCTCCGCATCATCCGCGCCTTGGGCATCGCCGGCGGCTGCAACATCCAATTCGCCGTCCACCCGGAGACCTACGAGTATCGGGTCATCGAGGTAAACCCCCGGGTCTCGCGCTCCTCCGCCCTGGCCTCGAAGGCCACGGGCTACCCCATCGCTCGGATCGCCGCCAAGCTGGCTGTCGGCTTCCATCTGGACGAAATCCCCAACACCGTGACCCGCCAGACCCAGGCCTCTTTCGAGCCCTCATTGGACTACGTTGTCACCAAGATTCCCCGATGGCCTTTCGACAAATTCCCCCATGCGGAGCGAGAGATTGGCACCCAGATGAAGTCGACCGGGGAGGTGATGGCCATCGGGCGAAGCTTCGAAGCGTCGCTGCTCAAGGCGATTCGCTCCCTTGAGGTGGGAAAGGAGGGGCTCGAGCCGGAGGATTGGACCGACAGAGAACTGGAGATGGAGTTGGTCCGCCCCACGGACAAGCGGATCTTTGCGATTGCGGAGGCCTTCCGACGAGGGGAAGATCTGGCACGCGTCGCCAGCCTGACAAGCTGGGACCCCTTCTTCCTGACCCGTCTGCAGCGGCTCGTGGATTGGGAGACACGGATTCGCGCCCATCCCACGGAGGCCACCTTCCGTCGGGCCAAAGCAATGGGCTTCTCGGATCGTTCTCTCGCCCGCATCAGTGGGCTACCCCAACGGGAGGTGGAGATGCGCCGCGGCCGAGTCGCGTTCAAGGTCGTGGACACGTGCGCGGGCGAGTTTGAGGCCACGACGCCGTACTTTTACTCTTGCCACGAGGAGACTACGGAAGTGACTCCTCTCGCCGGGCCCAAAGTCCTCATCGTCGGCGCGGGACCCATCCGCATCTCCCAGGGCATCGAGTTCGACGGCTGTTGTGTTCACGGGGTCATGGCCCTGCAGGAGGAGGGGTACGCCGCCATCGTGATCAACAACAACCCGGAGACCGTCTCCACCGACTTCGATGTCTCCGATCGCCTCTACTTCGATCCGTTGACCCTGGAGGACGTCCTGAACGTCATCGAGGTCGAGGAGCCGGAGGGGGTCATCCTCCAGTTCGGCGGACAGACCTCCGTGAACCTGGCGGTCCCCCTTCAACGCGCGCTGGAGGAGCGCGGGCTTCCGAGCCGTATCCTCGGAACCTCCTCCGACGCCATGGACGTGGCGGAGGACCGGGCCCGGTTCTCGGCGCTCCTCGAAGCCCTCGACATCGACCAAGCCCCTTTCGCTACCGGGTTCTCCTTCCCGGAGGTGCGGGAGATTGCCGCCCGCATCGGCTACCCCGTCCTGGTACGGCCCTCCTATGTCCTAGGAGGCCGGGGCATGGAGATCGTCCAGGAAGAGGAGGACCTCGAGCGGTTCATGGCCCGCGCCCACGAGGTGTCTCGAGACCATCCCATCCTGGTGGATAAGTTTCTCACGCACGCCATCGAGGTGGATGTCGACGCGGTTTCGGACGGGCAAGACGTCTTCATCGGCGGCATCCAGGAGCACATCGAGGAGGCGGGGGTGCACTCCGGAGACGCGGCCTCTATCCTCCCACCCCAGACCCTCTCGGAGGATGTACTGGCGCGAATACGGCAGATCACCCACCGGCTCTGTGAGACGCTGCCGGTGATCGGGCTGATCAATCTGCAATTTGCTGTCAAGGATGGGACCGTTTTCGTCCTGGAGGCCAACCCCAGGGCCAGCCGCACCGTTCCTTTCGTCTCCAAGGCAATCGGCATCCCCTTGGCCAAGGTGGCCACCAAGGTCATGCTCGGACGGACGCTGAGGGAACTCGGACACCTCGGGGAGGCGACGGTGGAGCATGTCGCCGTGAAGGCACCGGTCTTCCCCTTCCAGAAGATTCCCGGCATCGACGCCATCTTGGGACCCGAGATGAAGTCCACGGGGGAAGTGATGGGGTTGGACGAGGACGTGGGGCGAGCCTATTACAAGGCCATGGTGTCGGCGGGCAGCCGTCTCCCGATGAAGGGGGCCGTCTACATCACGGTTCGCGACGAGGACAAAGAGGCCATCGCGACCGTCGCCGATCGTTTTGTGGGACTCGGCCTCCGGATCTATGCGACCCGGGGGACGGCTGCCCTGCTACGTACGCGGGAGATTCCAGTGGAGACCGTATATCGAATCAGCGAGGGGCGCAGTCCGGATGCCATCGGCTTGATGCGGGGAGGACAGGTGGACTTGATCGTGAACACGCCTACCGAGAACCGCGGGGCGCGCCGGGACGGCTATATGATGCGCAGGCTAGCCGTGGAGCTGAACATCCCTTTCATCACCACGGTGCAGGCCGCGAGGGCCGCGGTCGAGGCCATTGCCCGAGCACGGGAGGGCGGGTTCACATCGAAGCCGCTGAGGGAGTACGGACCTCCCGGTGCCCGGCCCGCCTCGACCTCATCCAGGTAAAGGTTTAGGCCGACATCGCGCTCACCAGCCTCCTTGTCTTGCATCCCATGACGAACAATCCGGCTTCCCGCCGCGTTCTCGTGACCGATCCGATTCACGACGATGCCCTGGAAATCCTCCGTCGGCGCTTCGAGGTCGTGGTTCGAGAGGTCGCGCCGGATGAGCTACCGGAGCTCGTCGAGGGATTCGATGCGCTGATTGTGCGTTCTCGCACGAAGGTTACCCGAGAGGTTCTCACTCGAGACCCGGGTCTCCGGGTGGTCGGTCGCGCCGGCGCGGGAGTGGACAACATCGATGTGGAGGCGGCAACAGAGCGAGGGATTCTCGTGGTCACCGCCTCCGGGGGCAACGCCCAGTCCGTCGCCGAGATGACAGTCGCTCTCATGCTAAGTCTCGCACGGCGCATTCCCGAGGCGGATCGGATGACCAAGGCCGGAGGGTGGGAGAAGGCCCGGTTCCAAGGAAGCGAGCTTGCCGGGAAAGTCCTCGGCCTCGTGGGTTCGGGTCGAATCGGAAGCTTGGTGGCGCGGATTTGCCAAGATCTCGGGATGGAAACGGTCGCCTACGATCCCTACGTCGAGCCCGTCGAGGCGCAGGAGAGGGGCATTGGGCTCGCGAGCCTCGAACAGGTGGTGAAACGGGCAGATTTTGTCAGCGTGCACGCCGTCCTAACCGAGGAGACGCACCACATGCTCTCTCGTCCCCAGTTGGCCCTCATGAAGCCCACGGCCTATCTCATCAACGTAGCCCGGGGACCCATCGTGGAAGAGGAAGCCTTGGTCGAGGCGCTAGAGGCTGGGCAGATCGCCGGGGCCGCCCTCGATGTCTTCGAGAGGGAGCCCCCCGCAGGCAGCCCTCTCCTGAAGATGGAGAACGTCGTGCTGACGCCCCACATAGGCGCGGCGACGGAGGAAGCGCAACGGAGGACAGGCCTTCTCGTGGCGGAACAGGTGACGAAGGCCCTGGAGGGAGAGGTGCCCGAGTTCGCGGTGAACCCGGAGATTCTATCCGTCTGAAGACTGGCGCCTTGCCGCCTCGAGGAGCTCGACGCCGTCGCGTTTCGCCTGGGCCCGAACGGATCCCATGATCTCGACGTACGCCTCGTACCCTTTTCCGTGGCGGCGAAGGATCCGTCCCAGCGCGCGCTCGAAGGTCTCGTTGCTGTGGAGGTCCTTCAGGGCCTCCTGAAGAATTGTCCCGTGGTCCACTTCGGCCATAGCCACCCCGCCGATGCCAGACTATCGGGTGTCCTCACACACCTTAAGGAAGTTCTCGAAGATGCGGTTGCCGAACTGGGTGTGTTCAACCTCCGGATGAAACTGCAGCCCGTAGAGGGGACGGTCCTCGGCTTGCATCGCCTGGACGGGGCACGTGTCCGAACTCGCCAAGGTCTGGAAGCCGGCCGGGGCCTCGGTCACCTCGTCGTTATGGGACTCCCACACCACGAGCTGGCGGGGCAGGCCCACGAATAGGTCCCCCGGGTCCCTCACCGTCACCTCCGTGCGTCCAAATTCGGGGACCTCCGCGGGCCGGGCCTTCCCGCCGAAGTGGAGAGCCATAAACTGATGGCCCGCACAGATCCCCAGGATGGGGTAGGCTGCATGCTCGAGATAGTCCCCGTTGCGACCCATCTTCGCGGCGTCGAGGCCCACGCGGGGGGCGCCGCCGGATAGGACAAGACCGTCCACGGCGAGGGTCTCCACCGGCGTATCGTTGGGTACGATCTTCGTCTCTACGCCCAGGTCCCGGAGAACGCGCCATTCGCGATGGGTCCATTGGCCTCCGTTGTCGACCACATAGACCCGCATACAATCCGGTGACGCGGTCCCCAATAGTAATACGTTTCCTGTAAGCCTCGGGCGGAGAGAGGGGACGGCCTACTCCCACTCGATGGTTCCGGGGGGCTTGTTCGTCACGTCGTATACAATGCGATTCACGCCCCGGACCTCGTTGGTGATGCGCGTCGAGATGCGCCCGAGCACCTCCGGAGGGATGGGTGAAAAGGAAGCCGTCATGCCATCCGTCGAGGCCACCGCCCGGATGGCAATCGTGTGACCGTACACGCGGACGTCCCCCTCGACCCCGACGGACTTGACGGGAAGGAGGACGGCGAAGTATTGCCAAGGTCGTTCCATGATGCCTTCCCCGCTCGCCTTTTCGACCTCTTCCTCCACGACCGCGCAAGCCTCCCGCACGATCTCGATTCGCTCGGGGGTGACGTCCCCCAAGACCCGAACTGCGAGGCCCGGCCCCGGAAAGGGTTGTCGCTCCGCGACTTGGAGGCCCAGCGCTCGGGCGACTTGGCGGACTTCGTCTTTGTAGAGATCCCGGAGAGGCTCCACGACGTCGAGGGTCATGCCCGCGGGGAGTCCTGCGACGTTGTGGTGGGTCTTGATGCGGTCCCGGAGCTGGCCCCCGCTCTCGATCCAGTCGGGGGCGATGGTGCCCTGGATGAGCCACTCGGCTCCGAAGCTCCGGGCCTCCTCCTCGAAGAGCTGGACGAAGAGGTTCCCGATGACCCTCCGCTTCTTCTCCGGGTCCACCACCCGTTTCAGCTCTGCGAAAAACCGGTCTGCCGCCTCGAGGACCTGGTAGGGAATTCCCAGGGTCTCGAGGGTCGGGTCCACGTCCTCTCGTTCGCCCTTCCGCATGAGCCCGGTGTCCACGTAGACAGCTCGGAGGTCCTTGCCAAGCGCCCGGGACGCGAGGACGGCGGCCGTTGTGCTGTCGACCCCGCCCGAGACGGCGACGATCGCCTTTCCTTGGACCTTCTTCCGGAGGGCTTCGAAGGCCTCCTCGATGAACACCTCAGGGGAGAACATCTATCCTCCGAGGGACCCGGAATCCTTCTCGATGGCCTCCCGCATGCCTTCGCGGTAGGTCTCCAGCCGCTCCCGCAACGTCGGTTGCGAGAGGGCGAGAATTTCCACCGCCAATAGCGCGGCATTCACGGCCCCATCGAGGGAAACGGCGGCCACCGGAATGCCAGGTGGCATCTGGGTCACCGCGAGGACCGCATCCAGGTTGAGCTTCCCACTAAGAGGAACGCCGATGACGGGACGAATGGTCAGGGCCGCGATCGTCCCAGGCAGGGCGGCCGACATGCCGGCCATGGCGATGAAGATCTGGGCGTCCGAGTCTTCGACCGCCTTGCGGAGGCGATTGGGAGTCCGGTGGGCCGAGGCGACGATGAGTCGGGTTTGGACATCAAACTCTTCGAGGACGGCGACCGCTTTCTTGCCACGATCGGCGTCGCTCTTGCTCCCGAGGATGACCAGGACGTCCATGGATGAGTTCCCTAAGACCCCAGCGAATAAACCTTTAATCAAACCTTATCGTCGCACTTCTACGCGAACCGAGACGGGACCTGGACGGAGATTCTCCCACATGAGGTAGTAATCCGATGAAGTGCGACTCCCGAAGACCCCGTCGGCCTCCTGTTGCACGAGGCGTTCGTGGTACGTGACCTCCTCCCCTTGGTGGGAGTGAATGTTGAATTCGACCTCCGCCTCGGCCACCCAGTGATAGATGACCGTCTGTCCAGGAGTCAATTCTACTGCCAGTTCGGCGACGGCTCCCTCCGCCCCTTTCGGTTGAAGGAGGAAGGTTTCCTGCATACTCGAGGCGTCTCGCCGAAAGGCCATCACGGGAATCGGTGGCCTACGACTTCATGATGGCCAGCAGGAACAGCCCGATGGCCAAGATGGCTCCGATGGCGGCCGCCACAAGGACAAGGATGCTCTGCACGATTACCTCAAAGAGGCCCGTGGGAAGCGGGATGATGTTGGCGATCCCGCTGAGCCATCCCCATACGATCCCGAGCACTCGTCCGCCGCCCAGGAGGGCACCCCCAATCTTCCGGCTCTTCCCGCTCCCGAAATAGGCCGTGAAGGCCCCGGTGATGACGAGAAAGAGCGAGAAGGTTAGAATGAGGATCGTAACAAACGTCCAGGGTTCAAACGCGTTGATTGCCATCTTTCAGTCTCCTTATTACGAGTTCTCTTAGAATTGGATTCCCGTTAGGGTCTTTGTGTCGATGACTCCTTGGATGGTCCGAATCTTGTCCACCACGATCTGACCTAGAACATTGAAGTCGTCGGCCTCAATCTTGGCGATCAAGTCGTATTCCCCGAAGAGGGGATGTAGCTCCTTGATCGCTTCCATGTCGGAGAGGGCGTTGAAGACCTCGTGCTCCTTCGCCGGAGCCGTGCTAATGAGAACAAAGCCGATCGCCATGCCCCGTCTCCCGGCCCAGGTTATCTTGCCGCGGGTATAAAGTTTCTGGCTTATGCCTCCGTGACCTTCTCTTCGAAGCTGTCGGCCCGTTCTCTGGTCTCGCGCCATCGGGGCAAACCCTCCTGAGGTCCCTCTGTCTCCAGGCTAAAGCTTGCCGCGGAGGCGCCGAGGAGCCCGCATTCGTAGAGCTCCAGGCCGCGGCGGAGCCCCGCGTAAAAACCGGCCCGATACGCGTCCCCCGCTCCCGACACGTCCACCTTAGCCCGCGGCGGAATGGAGGGGATCTGCCAACGTGCCTCGTCCGTGTACACGGTACTTCCCTCGTCCCCCCGTGTCTCAATCACGGCCCCGACTGAACCGAGCATCTCGTGCGGACGCTCGAGGCCGAGGTAGCCGAGGGCCACCTTCGTTTCTCCCCGGTTTCCGAAGAAGAAATCGGCGCGGTCAAAGAGGGCCCGGAAGGAGTCCGCATCGTATCGGTAATGGATTTCCTGGGCAGGGTCGAAGGCGATTCGCTTGTCCTCCTCCCGAGCCAAGGACAGGACCTGTCTGAGATACTCCGGTCGTCCGGTCCCCAGGTGAATCCATTCGCTCGTCTCGACGGTATGATGAGGGAGGGGGAAGTCATGGGCGGCATCCATGGGACCTTGATCGATGACGGCCACCTGACGGTCCTTGGGGTCACTGAAGATCCAGGCCGTGGGGGTGGGGTAGCCTGGGACGGCGCGCAGGTCGGTCAGGTCCACGCCCTCGCCCTCGAGGGCTTCTCGATATTCAGGGGGAAAGTCCTCCCCCACGAGAGAGGCCAGGGCTGTCTTGACTTCGAGCCGACCGGCTCCCCGAGCGAGGTTGCCTCCCGTACCCCCAAAGTGCTGCCGCCGCGCGGTCACCTGGATGGATGTATTGGGGGCCGGCAGGCGCGGCACCTGGAAAATGTAGTCGAGGACGACATGACCGAACACGCCCAGAAAACTCACGCCGAGGCACTCCCGATCAAATCCGTGAGGACTTGAAAGGCGGACCCGAGGGTCGGGACCACGTAGTCGGCTTCTCCCTTCCCGCCCGAGGAGTCCAGGAGGATTGTCGTCATCCCCAGCCGGTGAGCCCCTGCTGCGTCTCGTTCGGCGGAGTCACCCACATGAATGGCCTCCTGGGGACGACAGCCCGCTTTTGCGAGGGCGCGACGGAAGATCCTCGCGTCCGGCTTGGCCCGCCCCGCCTCCTCAGACGTTGTGATCGAGTCCAGGAATCGATCCAGAGGGAAGACGTAAAGGCAAATCTGGAGGAAATCCTCGTCGATGTCGGAGAGGAGACCCACGTGGACAGCGAGACCACGGAGCCCCTTGAGAACCTCCTCGGTCTCCGGGAACATCCGGAGGTAGCGGAGGTGCTCCCTCCAATACGCGTCCTGGAACGCCTCCCAGTGTTCTTCCTGGAGGACACGTCCCTCTTCCTGGAGGATTTGGCTCAACGCCTCCCGGTTCATGACCCGGTCCACCTTCCACTTCGTCCCGAGCTCTCGGATTCGCTTCCGATGGAGGCGATCGTAGCGGTCCCAAAGCTCGGCTTCGGGTAGGCTCACGTCGGCGGCCTTCCGGAAGGCCCGCACCATGGCACGATGGGCGCGGCGGTCGCTCGCGGGGTCGAGGAGCGTGCCCCCCAGGTCGAGAAAGACGGCCCTCCAAGGCAACTACGTTCCGGCCTCCCAGGAGTCCAGGTACCGGCGCTGGTCCTCGGTCAAGGCATCAATGGAAACTCCCAGGGTCTCGAGGCGGATGCGAGCGATACGCTCGTCAAGTTCCGGTGGGACCGGGTGCACCCGCGGTTCCATCCCTTCGCCCTCTCGATGGAGAAGGTCAATGGCGAGGGCCTGGAGTGCAAAGCTCGTGTCCATGATTTCCACGGGATGCCCCTGACCCGCGACCAGGTTGATTAGGCGTCCCTCGCCGAGAAGATAGGCCTTCCGTCCGTCTTCGAAACGATACTCCTCGACGTACTCTCGTACCTGCCGGTGGGAGGGGGCCAGCCTCTCCAGGTCCGCCTTGGAAATCTCGATGTCGAAGTGGCCGGCGTTGGCCAACACGCAGCCGTCCTTGAGTACGCGCAAATGGTCTTCCCGCACGACATCCCTGACCCCGGTCGCGGTGATGATGAAGTCGGAGCGAGGGGCTGCATCTCGAAGTGGCATCACCTCGAACCCGTCCATTCGGGCCTCCACCGCCTTGACAGCGTCGACCTCGGTCACGGTGACGCGAGAACCCATGCCTCGAGCCCGCATGGCGATGCCCCGCCCAACCCATCCGTACCCCACGACGGTGACGAAGCTGCCGGCCAGCAGCAGGTTCGTCGCGGTCATGATGCCATCAAGGGTGGATTGCCCCGTGCCGTAGCGGTTATCGAAGAGGAACTTCATTTGGGCGTCGTTGACGTCGATCACGGGGAACCGGAGGACTCCCTGTCGCTCCATGGCCCGAAGGCGTACGACCCCTGTCGTGGTTTCCTCCGTGCCCCCCTTCACGTCCTCGACCACGTCCTTCCGTTCGGTATGGAGAAGCCGGGTGAGGTCTCCGCCATCGTCCACCACGACGGTGGGTTCCACGTCCAGGACCTTGTGGAGGCTCTCGTAGTACTCGTCCCGGGTCTGACCTCGGCGAGCGAAGCACTCGAGATCGTACTTTTCCCGCAGGGCCTCCGCCACAGCGTCGTCCGTTGTGAGGGGATTGCAGGAGCTCACGACCACCTGCGCTCCGGCCTCCCGAAGCCGGAGAGCCAGCACGGCGGTCTTCGCCTCGAGGTGCATGGCCATGCTCACCCGCGCCCCCTTGAGGGCCTGGCGCTCGACGAGATCCCGACTCGCCTCCCGGAGCACGGACATGTGATCCTGGGCCCAGCCGATGCGGAGGATCCCCCTCTCCACCGAATCCATGGGGGCGAACATTGGGGGTGTCCTATATGGACTTCAGCCGGCTTGGGTGCGGCCCTCAATCTCATTCCCGTGCCTGATATCCGTCGCGAAACCTTTAACCCCAGACCCAAGGAAACCGCTGTGAGGCGTTATTCCCATGCAGGAGACGTCACAGGAACTACTGCACGCGGTTCGAGGCCACCTCGAGAATCTCGACGAAGAGGAGCTTCGCAGATTGGCACAGGCGCACGACATCGACCTTACGGGGCTCGAGAGGCGGGAAGACATTCTCGAGGTCATTTCCATCCATCCCGGAATTAACTCGATCCTTGGACTGGAAGACCATGCGTCCGTGGATGAACACCCCCCCGAGGAGCACCCCGAGGACGAGACCCACGACCGCGCGGAAGGGGCTCCACCCGAGGAGCCCGAGCACCCCGAGGAACACCCGCAAGACGAATCCCATGACCGGACGATGGCGGGACTCAAGGATCACCTGAAGGCGGCCCTTCGTACCTCGGTCGACCTCTCGGGTCCTTCCCAGTATCTGTCGGAAACGGTCTCCAAGTTCCGGGGTAAGGGCTTCGACGGGGCCATTCTCACCGCTCGGGACGCCGTCCATCAGATGGAGGAACGGACCAAAGAGTATGTGGAGACGAGCTGGGCATTTGCGATTGCCTCGGCGCAGCAGATTTGGGAGAGCTCCAAGAAATCCTCGAAGCCCGGTCAGAAGCTCAAGAAGATCCTGAGGGAGGCCAGCGACCTGTTCCAGGAGGGAAACGTCCTCGAGAGCACGTCCCTCCTCGAAAAGCTGACCGACGCGACCCTCTCGCTCTATGAGAAGGAGATGCAAAAGGCGAAGGAGCACGTGGCCGCCCAGGAGAAGGCCCTCGAGAATATCGAGGCGATGGGCGGCGACATCGCCCGGGCCCGCGCGATGTTGACCAAGGCCGGATCGGCCCTCGAGGAGAACCGGCGGTTCGACTACCTTGGCACCATCGAGGGGGCGGACACGCTCGTCCACCAGGCCCGGGAGATCCGAATCGAAGAGATCCGGGAGGCCGTGGACTCCGTGGAGGCCGTCATCGAAGAGGCCCGATCCATTGGCGCCGACGTCGAGGAGGCCTCAGACCTCCTATCTCAAGTCCGGGAGGCGGTGAAGGCCTCGGAGTTCGTCCAGGCCCACGACCTCGTGACCCAGGCGGAGCGTGTCTCCCTGGAGGCCCAGAAGGATCACATGGAGCTTGTGGCCGATCTGCGCGATCGGCAGCTCGGCCAAGTGAAGGAGCTCATCGGTCAGATCAAACCCTTGATCGACCGTGCCCGGGCCGAGGGCTTCCGGGCCAACGAGGCCATCGAGGACCTCAAGGCGGCACTCGAGTATGTGAAGTCCAACGATTACGTGAACGCCCTCCTCCGTGCAAAGAAAGCCTACCGCTCCGTCAAGTCGTTCCAAAGCGAGGTCGAGGCGACCAAGCTCGCGGACTCAACCCCGCTAGGGGAAGACGAGACCTTGCCCGAGCCACCGGAGGATGAGAAGACGACGGAGCTTCCTCCGGAGCCCGTCGAGGTCGCCAAGGCCGTGCCCGACGAGGGCCGCGGCGAGGCCCCGGCCCCACCGGACCAGGCGGCCTGTCCCCGGTGCGGTTCGATCAGTGTCGAGGTGGGTCCGCGGAACAAGGCTCAGTGCCAGAGCTGCGGGAAGAAGTTCCGGGCTCGGTAGGCTCGCCTACTTCTTGACTCGAATCCGGGTGTCGACAAACAGGCTCCCACCGTGCTCCTCTTGGTTGTGCTTCCACACCTCGATGTAGGTGTCAAACTCGGGAAGGGCAATCATGGTCTGTTGGCACTTGAGGCAGAGGTAAGTCTTCTCGGTCGCCACACGCCTTCCCGGTCCGCTACCCGCGGCCCTCCCAAAAAGGGTTTCGTCGGGGGAATCACTGCCTATTCAGGCGTCCCAATACTGCCTGGTCGTGATGAAGTGCAGTTTCGCGTCTAAGAGATCCTGATAGAACTCCTCGTCCTCGTCGTGCATCTTCGCAAGGATGCGGCTGGCTGTCTGGGGACCGATGCCATAAACCGAGAGCGCAACCACCGCCCGCTGCCCATAGGAGAGAACCATGTCCGCCGACTGCCGGGTTCGGGTGAGAACCGTCACCTCTTCCTCGGCCAGGGGCTCTCGCGCCATCTTTTTCAGGAGGGCCCCCCGGATGAAATCCGTCGACCACTGAACCAGGCCCAGGAGGCCGGCGCCGCACTCCCGACAGACGGGCTTCTCGTCCAGCTCCTTGATCATGCGGCCCTCGTGAAAGTTCCCGCACTCCATGCATAGCAAGTTGACCAATTCGTGGTCCAGGTAGGCCCGCATGCGCTGGAGGTTGTCCTCCCCCTCCGGGATCAGGAGGTCCGGATGTTCGACATAACGTCGAATCATGGGGTACCCCAGAGGGCTGGGTCGTTCACCCTTGTGGGTCTCGACTAAGACGCGCCCCCCGGCGAGGCGGAGGTAGAAGTCCCTCACCCCCTGCAGGTCGAGGTGCTCGGCGGTTACCTCCCGGATCGCCTCCTCGCGGATCGGACTGTCCCGAAACCGAAGAGGCAGATTCCGCAGTTCATCCGCTTTGAGGAAGACGCCTCGCTGCAGGGCACCAAATCGCTCGGCGATGAACTTCAGGTAGTAGCCGAGGGCGGTTCTTTCATAGAGGACGATATCGAGGGCGCGGTTCACTTCCTGCGAGGAAAGGCGCAGCAGTCGATCGACCAGCGCGTCCAGGTCCAGCTCCTTGACGTCGGAAGTGAGCTCCAGCAAGATCCGGTATCCGTCGTGCCACCAGAATCGGAGCAGGTTCTCCTGGGACAACACCTCTTCGAAGAGCTCCCCCAGGGTGCTGTTGATCCGCTCACCCGCGTGCGTGTGGAAGATGATGTAGCGCTCGAACCCCTCCACCAGAACCCGACGAGCCGTCGGGACGGGCGTATCGGCCATTCGCTGGGCCTGGATTCCCTTTAGAACCTTCTTGATCGCCGGCCTCTCGACCGGCCACGCCTTGCGCAGGCGAATCGACAGATCCTCCGTGTTTTCCCGCTCCAGACCGTCGCCCACCGCCTCCCGTAGCCGTCCGACGTCCTGGGCCACCTCGAAGGGAATGGGGAGGAGTTCCCCGTCCCATCGGGCCACGAGGGCCCTCGGGTCTCCGACGGGATTCACGTACACCAACCCGTCCTCCGCGA
>JAZFPV010000151.1:0-5374 GCA_036444795.1 Thermoplasmata archaeon | reverse complement strand
GCCTCCGAGGCTAACCGCCGCCCGGGGGATGAAGAACAGGATCTCGTTCCAAACGAACCCCGCCACGCGATTGCCGCGAACCGCGAACATGAGGAGGACAAACAGGCCGAACAGGATGCCCAGCCACGCTCCCTTCGCCGCCGCGTGGCGCTTGCTGCGGGGAATCTCGTTTACGATGCCGATGAGGTAGCCGAGGCCGAGGTGAACGGCGCCAAAGACCACAGAGAGGACGAGCATGTCCCCGACGTCGGCCAGCTTGTGAATGAGGGCATGGAAGGGGACGTCGACGCCGAAGGATTCCCAGGACAGGGGGGCCCCCTCCGCGGAGACGGGCTGGACGCCACCTGCGACCAACTCGACGGCGGGGTGGAAGGGAATCCCGAACGCGTCCCCGTAGACGAAGGTTCCGAACAGGGCCGCGACAACGCCACCGAGGATGATGACGGCCATCAGATTCCGGAAGTCCGATGGCGGGCGGATCTTCCAGAGGGCGACGAGGCCCAGAATGAAGAACACCGTACCGTAGCCTAGGTCCCCGATGATGAAGCCGAAGAAGAAGGGGAACACGACAAAGAGGGGCAGCGTGGGGTCGATCTCCCCGTAGCGAGGTGTCGAGAACAGGTTCGTCAGGAACTCGAAGGGACGAGCGGGCTTGGGGTTGTCCAGTAGAACGGGAGGATCGCTCTCCCCGGGCGGATTCTGTAGGTCCACGTAGAGGGCCTCCAGGCTCCCGAGGCGCTCCTGGACTTCTGGCCATCGGTCCACGGGGACCCAACCTTCGGCGACAAAGGAGTGGTCGCTGGCGGCGAACAAGAGGGGAGCCTCGGCCTTCTCGATCTCGACCGTCAGGAAGGCCTCGGCCGAGATGACGAAGTCCGCGTACCTCTCCCGCAGTTTGGTCAACCGCTCTCGCACGGCTTCCTTGCGGGCTTGCCACTTCTCTCTCTCCTCCAGGAGGCTCTTGAGGAGGAGCCGAGGATCTCCTTTCTCGGCGGGCGGCTCGAGGGACGAGAACCCCTGCCTCACGAGATACTCTCGCACGTCGTTCGCCCGGGAGATGTCAGCGAAGAGGGCTACGACATCCCCTTTCTGGAACGACTCATATCGCTCCGTCACTCCGTCGAGCCCTTCCAGGTCCCCGCTGAGGCGCCCGACAAAGACGGCCAGGTTCTCATACCCCGAGTAGGAGGCCAGGTCCAACCCAAGGGCCGCAAAGGGCTGGAGGGCTTCGATTCGAAGGCTCTGGTCCTCAAGGAGCTCGTCGATCCGTTTGCGCGAATCCTCCTCCTCTCGGATGTTGACCTCGAGCGTAAGGATGCGTTGCTCGGCGTCGGGACCGGCTTCGAGCCCTGCCGGAGACCGGGCAGCCTCGATCTCCAGAATGGAGGCGATGGACCGGAGCTTGACCAGGGACTCGGAGACCTCGGAGGCCTGCGGGAGGGGCTTCCCGATGGCAAAGGTGTCATCCTCCCCCAAGTGCCCTACCACGTGCAGGGCCTTGATGTCGTACAGGATCTCGATGGTGGGGGAGAGCAGATCCCGGGGGCCCGCAATCAGGACCCGGGCCATCTCTTTAGGCCTGAGCATGGATGGCCTCCTCGAACTTCTTCAGCAATTGCTGGACGGCGGACTCCGCGTGGGTGCGGGCAGCCTCTTTCAGCGCGTCCGCCTCTTGCCGTCCCTCGGCGAGGATGTCCTGGCGTTGAGACTCGATCCGCTCGCGCGCCGCCGCGAGGATCTCCCGAAACGCCTCTTCCGCCTTGTCTCGGAGGTCGTCCTCAAGGTTCAAGGCCTCCCGCTGGGCTTCGCGGAGGAGGCGCTCTCGTTCCGCCTCAGCCTGGGCCTTCAGTCCATGAACCTCCCGCTCGACCTCGCGGATGCGATCCAGGGTTTTGAGCTTGGAGGCCATCGCCGGACTCAGCTAGATTTGGGGGCGTCTTAAAGCTTACGAGGTGCCCGTTCTGCGACCTCTTGTCCAGGGAGAACCACCGCTCACTCCTTCTCGAAAGCGGGGTCGGGGAACCTGTAAAGGGGAGGGTATCGTGAGTGGTTCATGGAGGGGTTGGACGACGGGTTGACCTTCGATCCGAAGCGGCAAACTCTGGCGCGCCGCCGCCTCCAGGAATCCCTCGTCTGGGGGCTCTTCGGCTTCGTGCTGTTCATGGCCGCCGTTTTCCTCACCCTCCCAACCGGCCTGTCTCTGCGCCTGGAAGGATGGGCCCTCTCCTTGACGACAAACCCTTGGGGCGTGGCCGCCCTCTACGTGCTTGTCGGCTACCTGGTATTGACGCTCCTCGCCCTGCCCCTTCGCATCGTCGGTCGCGGCTCGGAGCTGAAGTATGGCCTCACCCGACAGACGTGGCCCTCCTGGGCCCTGGATCGACTCAAGGCTACCCTCCTGGGCCTCTTCTTTGCCATCCTGGCCATCGAAGCTCTCTACTGGACCCTCCGGAATTTCGGAGAATTTTGGTGGGTCGTCCTCTGGCTTCTCGCGATCGGCTTCTCTCTCCTCGTGGGATTTCTGGGTCCCGTTGTCCTGTTGCCGCTCTTTTACCGCGTGACGGAACTCCGAGACCCCGACCTGCGTGAACGGCTCCAGAGGCTGTCTGCCCACGCGGGCGTTCGGGCGATCGGGATATACGAATTTCGATCCAGTGCGAAGACCGAGAGGGGCACAGCCGCGATAGCTGGCCTAGGCCGCACGCGCCGAATCCTACTGAGCGACCACATCTTGCGAGAGTATGAGGCCCAGGAGGTCGAAGGGATCCTCGCCCATGAGCTGGCCCACCACGCGCATCGAGATGTGGCTCGCTCCCTTCTTCTCTCGGCGAGCCTGTCCGTGGTCGCCCTCCTGCTGATGGACCGCCTTGTCCGAGCGACGATGGGAACCTACGGGATTGCAAGCCTCGAACAGGTGGCCAATCTGCCGCTGTTCATTCTGTTTGGAAGCCTCTTTTACGCTATCACCGGGCCCCTCAGCCGCGCCTTATCCCGAAGGCGGGAGGCTCTCGCCGATCAACGGGGGGCCGAGCTGTCGGGTGACCCGGAGGCGATGGCCCGGGCCCTGGTCAAGTTGCATGATCGGAGTCTCGGCCTGGCGGACCCACATCCATGGATCGAACGCCTCTTCTACAGCCATCCCAGCGGGGGCCGGCGGGTCCGGAACTTGCTAGCGCAACGTGGGCCTGGAGACAATTGACGGTCCCTTGAAAACACTCAAGAAGGGGCGCACGCATGAGGACAAGACATCTGCGCCCCGCTCGGGAGACCGGGAAGAGCCACAACGAGTCCATGGACGCCATCGAACTGAAAGACATCCGGGTACGCCTCAAGGGGACTTTGGTCCTGGAGGACATCACCCTCAGCGTCCCCGTGGGGGACTTCGCGGCCCTCATCGGACAGAACGGGGCGGGGAAGACGACGCTGATCAAGGTGATCCTCGGCCTCCTCCGTCCCCAGGGGGGCGAGGCCTTCGTCTTCGGACAACCCGTCGAGGCGTTCCGGGCCTGGGAGCGGGTCGGGTACATTCCTCAGCACGCCACCAACATTGACTCCCGGTTTCCGGCCTCCGTCCAGGAGGTCGTCTCCTTGGGTCGCGTCGCGCCCCGCGGGCTGCTTCGATTCTTGTCTCCGCAGGACCATGAGGCCGTGGACCGGGCGTTGAACGCCGTGGGAATGCGGGCCAAGGCGCGTGTTCGGGTGGGGGACCTGTCTGGAGGCGAGTTACAGCGGGTCCTCATCGCCCGAGCCCTCGCCACCGAGCCTGACCTCCTCATCCTCGACGAGCCCGTCGCCGGGGTGGACCCCGGAACCCAGGAGGGGCTTTACGGCTTCCTTCGCGAACTGAACGAGACGCGCAGCCTGACGATCCTCCTCTCCACCCACGATCTGGGGGCGGTCATGGAGATGGCTCGGACGGTGGCTTGTATCAACCGGCGACTCGTGTGTCACCGTCCCGCGGCCGAGGGGCTCACGACCGAAGAACTCATCGAGACATACGGGTCTCCGCTGGCGGCCGCGACGCACCGCCACTGAGGTCGAAGATGACGCTGATCGAGCTCCTGGGGATGGAGGTCGTTCAGGTGGCCCTCGTCGCCGGGGTCCTGGTGGCTGTCTCGGCGGGCCTCATCGGGAGCTTTGTGGTCCTCCGGGGCATGTCCCTCTTGGGGGACTCCCTCGCCCATGCCTCGTTCAGTGGCATCGCGGTGGGGCTCGTGCTCGGGGTCGCTCCCTTCCCCCTCGCCCTCCTGAGCGCCGTCGTGGCCGGCCTGGCCATCCATCTCCTGGAGCATCGGGGGATCACCCGAGGAGACACGGCCATTGGTATCATCTTCGCGGGCGGACTCGGGGTGGGCGTCATCCTGGCCACCACGGGGGGCTTCGAGGAGGAGCTGCTGGGGGCCTTTTTCGGCAGCATTCAGACGGTCACTCCGGGGGACCTTCTCCTCCTTGGGGTCCTCCTTGGTGTGCTCCTCCTCGCCTTGGTGGGCCTCTACAAAGAGTACGTCTACCTCACGTTTGACGAGGAAACAGCTGAGGCAAGCGGGCTGCCCACCCATGCCCTGAATGTTCTCTTCGTCGTGCTCACCGCCGTCGCGGTGGTGGCCGCCATCCGCATTGTCGGCGTCCTGCTGGTGGCGTCCCTCCTCATTCTTCCCGCCGCCGCCAGTCAGCACGTCAGCGCCAGCTTCCGGCAGTCCGTCGTCTTGGCCGTGGTTTTCGCAGTCACGGCCACCCTCCTTGGAATCCTCCTCGCCTTTCTACTGGTCTGGCCGCCCGGCGGGGCGGTGGTCCTGGTAAGTCTGGCTCTCTTCGCCGTCGCGGTTCTCGGGAGGCGCATCCGACAGAGCGTAGGAGCCGCGGCTTGAGCTCGTGCCCGTGATGGGGTTATATGCGATAACCCGCTTGATTCGACCGTGGCGGATCGAGACCCGATGAGCATCCTCACGCAGGCCCAGCGATCCTTGGAAGCACAGGAGTTCGAGGCGGCGAAGGCGGCGATCCAGGAAGGGCAAGCCCGCTTCCCCGACAACGACAAGGTGCGGGATCTCTATCAGCAAATCCACCTCGCCGATGGGGTCCGCCGTCATCGCGTGGCGCAGGATCTCAGGCGAGACGAGATCCGAGCCTTGGGGAAGAAGGACCGATCCGCGTACCGGAACACGCCGCAGGTCACGGAGGAGTTTCAAGCCTCGGTCGCGAGCCTGGACCGCGTGCTGGCCGTCGAGCCCACCCAGGCGAAGGCCATGATGCTCAAGGCGGGCGTTCTCGATCGGATGGATCGGCAAGGGACGCGCGGGGAGGTCCGGCAACTTCTCGAGCAGGCCCTCTCTCTGCACCCAGGAAACGCGGAGCTTGGCTTCGCCCAAGACCG
>JAZFPV010000150.1:0-4831 GCA_036444795.1 Thermoplasmata archaeon | reverse complement strand
GACAGGGAAGCAGAGATAGGACTCCTCACAGGCAACCTGGTAGCAGATTGCCTGGCGGAGGCCCCGCCTCCAGTCGGTGAGCTTGAGCTCGACTGCGGTCAGTTCGTCCCCCAAACCGACGAGGTCGGCGATCCTTCCGTTGAGAGGGACCTCGGCGTGAACCTCCATCCCCTGCCGCTCCAAGAACCGGGTGACGACGGGGCGGAGGTCCGCTTCCTTCATGGCGAGGGGGGAGAGGAGAAGGGGGTTAGGCTCTTTGGGTGGGGGGAAGCCGAAAATAGGGTTCGCAGTCTAGCGGGACCGATGCCACCCCGTGTATTTGCGACGCGAAGAATCCCCCGACCGGGCCTGGAACTGCTGGAGGAGGCGACCGACCTTCGTGTCTTTGAAGAAAATCGGTTGCCCACGCGGGAAGAGATCCGAACGGGTCTCGAGGGTCGGCAGGGACTCTTGTCGCTGTTGACCGATTCCATCGATGGTCCCCTGATGGATGCGGGGGACCTGCGGGTGATTAGCAACTATGCCGTCGGCGTGGACAACATCGATGTCCCTGCGGCCACGCAGAGGGGCATCCTGGTGACCAACGCCCCCGTGGACGGGCTTCGGGAATCCCCTGCGGACCACGCCTTCGCCCTCCTCCTCGCCCTGAGCCGCCGGATTGTCGAGGGCGACCGGATGATGCGAGGGAGGGGCTTCCCGGGGTGGGGACCCGAGCTGCTTCTCGGCACCGATGTCTACGGGAAGACCTTGGGAATCGTGGGGGCGGGTGGAATCGGGGAGGCGGTCGCCCGGCGCGCGGCGGGCTTCGGGATGAGCATCCTGTACCGCAGCCGCCGGCCTAAGGTGGGGTGGCAAGAAGGCCTGGGGGCGCGGTTCGTCCCCCTGGACCAGCTCCTTCGGGAAGCCGACTTCGTCACGCTCCACGTCCCGCTGAATGCAGAAACCCATCATTTGATCGGGGCCAAAGAGCTGCGGATGATGAAGGAGGACGCCTTCCTCATCAACACGTCCCGCGGTCCTGTCGTGGACGAGGCGGCCTTGGTGGCGGCGCTGAAAGAGGGACGACCAGCCGGGGCGGCGCTCGATGTGTTCGAGCACGAACCGGACGTGCACCCAGAGCTCAAGGCGAGGCAGAACGTCGTCCTGACGCCCCATATCGCATCCGCAACCTGGGAAACACGGAGCGCGATGGCGATCGTGGCGGCGGAGAACCTCCTGGCCGGGCTGCGGGGGGAGGTACCCTCCTTTCTCGTGAACCCCGAGGTCCTCTCCTCTCAAGATTGAGAATAACGCCCGAAGCCTTTTCTTACGACGGCAAGATGAGGGAGGGATGGCCAGCGGCCTCACCGACCGGCTGCTGTGGCGCGGCGCTCCCTCTCGCCTCGTCTTCCTGCACTTCTACCTCCTGATGGGCCTCCTGGCGGGTCTGAGTCTGAGCATTTCACTGGGCTACATCAATCCGGGCCTCCCGCCGATGGGCGGGTACGACCTGAACGCGATCCTGGCGTTGGTCGCCGGCCTGCTGGCTTTCGTTGCCTACCTGACGGGGGAGCTCAAGCGGATTACCCGTCGTTACATGGTGCTGGAGCACCGTGTAGCACGGCGGGAGGGCATCCTGAGCAAGCGGATCCAGTACATGCCCTACAACAAGGTCGAACGGGTCGAGATTCGGCAGTCCATCCTGGCGCGTCTGTTTGGGATCGGCAACCTGATCGTCGACACGGGCGAGGACAGTCTCGTGTTCCAGGCAGTTCGCAATCCTGCGAAGGTGGAGCGGATCGTAGCCAAGCAGCTGAGAGAGCTTCGCGCGAGTGCCAGCCTGACGTAACCTGGGGGCCAGGCAGACCGCCGGACCTAGTCCATGCGCCTCGCGAAGGTCATGTACCCCGTGTGACCCAGCATCTGAAACGCAGGCCGACTCCCCCGCCCCACCTCCATCCGCCGCTCCAGAAGCTCCGCACTCCAGACCTCCGCGAACCGGGCATCCCGGAGGGCGAGGACGGTCGCTCGCATCTGTTCCACGGTCGGGGAGAAGGAGGCGAGGTGGCCGGAGGGTTTGAGGGCCTGTTGCGCAGGAGAGATGGCTGTCCAGGGTTCTGGGACATCCAACACGACCGCATCCACCTCCGTCTCGTCAATCCCCTTCGTGATGTCCGCCCTGCGGAACCGCGCCACGTCGCCGTATCCGGCCGCCTCCACATTGGCTTGGGCCACATCGAGAAAGTCGCGACGCACCTCATAGCTGATGACCCGCCCGGAGGGGACGACGGCGTGAGCCAGGGCGATGGTCAGGGCCCCTGATCCCGCCCCGCCCTCGATGACGATGTCCCCTGCGTTAAGGTCGGTGTGGAACACCAGGTACCCGCCGTCCTTCGGCCCGATGATCTGTGCCTTCCGATGGATGGTCTCAATCACGTCGCGGACTGAAGGCTCGAGCACCGCGTAGCTCTTCCCCTCGAGCTCGAGGCTTCGCCCGACCAACCGGTCGAGGCCGTCCGTACTTACCGGACCCACCCCGCGGACCTTCCGCAGGCCCTTTCCTACCGACACACGCCACTTCTTCCCCTTGGGGTTGAGGAGAATCACCTCGCGCATGGTCAATCGCAAGGGCGACCGGGGTATGAGGCTTAGGCCGAAGATGACTCGCCATCGGCAAACGACGATGTCGTCTTCGACAAAGGCTTTATTTTCCGCGTTCGATGAGACCTTGGGTGACTCCCGTGAGGAATTCGGCAATCTCGGGCTTCTACAAGAAGAGCATGAAGGACCGCCTCTCGCTCGTGGGGGAGTACGGCAACCTCAGTGACGAGGAGATGGAGAAGATGGGGAATACGGGGGCCCTCGATCCGGCCCTCGTCGACCGGATGATCGAGAACGTGGTGGGGGCCATGCCCCTCCCCCTCGGCATCGCCGTGAACTTCGTGATCAACGGGGAGGAGTATCTCGTGCCCATGGCGATCGAGGAGCCCTCCGTCGTCGCCGCCGCCAGCAACGCCGCCCGGATGGCCCGATCGGCCGGGGGCTTTCAGGCCGAGACCACGGACCCGGTCATGATCGGCCAGATCCAGCTCGTGGAGGTGCCCGATCCGCAGGAGGCGGAGGCGAGCATCCTGAAGCGGAAAGACGAGCTGTTGGAGCTCTGCAATGCCAAAGATCCGGTCCTAGTGAAGTTCGGAGGGGGCGCGCGGGACGTCGAAGTTCGCGTGCTGGACAGCCTCGAGGGTCCGATGGTGGTCGTCCACCTCCTCGTGGACTGCCGGGACGCCATGGGGGCGAACGCCGTGAACACGATGGCCGAGGCCGCCGCGCCGTTCCTCGAAGAGGTCACCGGCGGTCGCGTGTATCTTCGCATCATCTCCAACCTGGCCGTCAAGCGCCTCGCCCGGGCCCAGGCGACCTTCCTCAAGGAGGACATCGGGGGCGAGGAGGTGGTGGAGGGGATCCTCCAGGCCTATGCCTTCGCAGCCGCGGACCCCTATCGAGCCGCCACGCACAACAAGGGGGTCATGAACGGCATCGATGCGGTCGTCATCGCCACGGGGAACGACTGGCGGGCCATCGAGTCGGGCGCCCATGCGTACGCCGCCATGGACGGCCACTACAAACCCCTCACCACCTGGGAGCGGGACGCCCACGGGGACCTGGTGGGCCGGATCGAGGTGCCCATGGCCGTGGGCCTCGTCGGGGGGGCGACCGCGGTCCATCCCACCGCCAAGGCGAACGTGAAGCTCCTGGGGGTGAAGACGGCCTCGGAGTTGGCCCAGATCATTGCCGCCGTGGGACTGGCGCAGAACTTCGCCGCCCTCCGTGCGTTGGCGACGGAGGGCATCCAGCGGGGCCACATGTCTCTCCACGCACGCAACATCGCCGTGACCGTGGGGGCCACCCTCGACGAGGTCGATGAAGTAGTCCGACGCCTTGTGGAGGAGAAGGCCATCCGGATGGACCGCGCGGAAGAGATTCTTAAGGAGATGCGAAGCAAGGCCTAGGTCAGCGGTCAAGACATGCGTCCATGTGTTAGATTGGTGGGCGTTCACTTCTTGGAATCCTGGGGTGCTGAGGTCTCTTCAGGAACAAACCCTTGGAGCACAATCTCGGTGTTCTCAAGGGCGTCCACGACCCCGGACCAATCCTCCAAGAGCCCGACGTTGCTTGCCTCAAACTCACGGAGTCGCTGCCTCGCCAACTCCCGAATCAACCCGAGTCGGCGGGAAGTCGTAATCACGGTCAGATAGCAGTGGTCTCCCCGCTCGATGACCACGGAGATGTCTCCGAACGCCGCGGTCTTCAGGGAATGGCCCTTGAGCAGCGGGAGGGCGTGCGTGAAGAAGCTCTGGAAGGCCTCGAGGGTTCCCGCAAACACGTCGTCATCAATTCGATCGTCCCCGCCAAGCGCGGCTCCCAGCAGGTCTCCCGTCTCGTAGATGAGGTAGACGCCCAACGTCTCCCCCTGGAAGGTCTGGCGGAGATTGAAGAGCTGCACCACGCCGCTATTTCGATCCCGACGAAGCACCAGCAGCAGCAGCGCCCCGGGCACCACGAGGGTGGCCGAGAACAGGGGGGTGGCATCGGCCTGGAGGACGCGAAAGTAGGGGTTGGTGAGAAGGGCAAAGGCGAGCATGAGGGCGGCCGCGACCATGATCGCCAGAATGGCCCACGACTCTCCGCCCATCGAGTCGAGGGCGAGGGAGGCCCCTTGGCGCAGAATCAGGAGACCACCCACGATCATGGCCAGGGTGTACACGAGGGAATGGTCCAGGGCGGCCACGGCCAGGGCCGGGATCGGGGAGGCCACGAAGAGCGGTCCCACGGATGGCAGGAGGGGAATCAC
>JAZFPV010000149.1:0-4195 GCA_036444795.1 Thermoplasmata archaeon | reverse complement strand
GAACCGCCACGCGATCAGCACCACAGCGGCGATTGCCGCCGCCAGAAGGATCAGGTAAAAGGGGTCGGGGGCCAAGAATTCCTCCGATGGAGCGAGAACGCTCACGGTCACGCTCGCCGTGGCATTGTTCCCGGATGTGTCGGTCGCTCTTGCCAGCACTAGCGACTCGCCGAGGGAAATCGCGAGTGATCCCGACCAGGAGGACGTCCCGTTGGCCTGGATCCAGGTCGCACCGAGGTCTGCACTGATTTCAACACGGTCCACGGCGACGTTGTCCTGGGCGGTCCCGGAAACCGTCAGCTGCGTCGAGGTGAAGTTCTGGCCCTCTTCCGGAGAGAGAATCTTGATGAGAGGCGCCTCCCGATCCCGCTCATCCGGCGGACGCGGCGTGGCGAAGTAGATGTCCAAGTCGCCGCCCCGGCCATCGGTCCACACGATGTGCGCTGCCCCGTGGCGGTCGGCGGCCAGACCGAGGTAGTCCCCGGGGCGTTCGAACCGGGCGGGGGTTTCGGCCGTCGTCACCCGCGCGTTCGCTGACCAAGTCTCTCCGCCGTCCGTGGAGTTACTGTAGAACACGTTCAGGTTGCCCGTGCGATTGTCGAACCACGCCGCGTGAAGCCGGTCGTCCGGATCCAAGGCGAGGCTGACCATCCTCTGCTCACGCCCTGACGCGTCATCGTTGATGCGGACTGGGAACGACCATGAGGTCCCGTCATCTTCCGACTGGGCCACAAGCACATCCAGGTCTCCCGTCCCCCCGTCGGGCCAGGCGAGGGAGATCCTTCCCTGGGCGTCCGCGACGATCGAGGGGAGAGAGAGCCACCACACGTGCGCCTCGTCGAAGGCGGTCGTACCCGCCACGGGGTTCACCTGCACGGGGGCCCCCCACGTAACCCCGCGATTCCATGACCGGGCGAAGAGGATGTTCCCTTCAAGCCAATCCAGCCATGCGACGTAGACCGTCCCGTTTGGCCGGGTGGCGATGACGGGAGATATGAACGTCCCCGGGCCACCGCCAATTTCGGAGGTCGCTGCCCAAGTGGCTCCCCGGTCCAGGGAGTGGCTAAATCGCATGCTCGTGTCTTGACCGGACGGGATCACGTCGCCGTAGGCGAGGTACAGGGTGCCGTTGCCGTCACTCGCCAAGGACTCTTTGTCCGCGAACCCCGATTGGTCGTCGACCTCGACGATGGGACTCCACGACCCCCCTCCGTCGTCGGAGTGGGTAATCGCGATCCCGTTCCCAGGCCCGTTTTCGAAGTCAAGGCGCGAGTAGTACAACCGGTCCGACTCGTCGAGGACGAGCCAGGGATCCGATTGGAACCGATTCGAGGCGCGTCGTTCCATCAGCTCGTTCGGAGACCAGGTGAGGCCACCGTCTTGGGAGCGGGCAAAACCCACCCTCCGGCCTGGCCCATCGGGAGTAAAGGCCTCCTTCCAGCCCACGAAGAGGGTTCCAAGGGAATCGATCACGATGTAGGGCTCGACCTGGTGCGGGAACGGGCTCGTTCCGTCTGTGATGCGAGCGTTGTCGAGGGAGGGAGAGCTGAAGGTCGCATCAGAGGATTGGCCGGTCGCGATCGGGGGGCTGGGTTGAGAACTCGGCGGCCCCCAGAGGACCAGATTCAGGAGAAAGAGTCCGACGAGACAGGTCGTTGCCGGAAGGAGCCTTCTCCGGTCATTCACTTGCTCCCGTCCTTGCTCCCTGACTTCACCGTCAAACGAATGGCAAGACGTTCTCTCCGATAAACATCTGGCCTCCGAGTGTGGGACTCCCCGCTTCGGAACTCCCCCTCGTACGGATTCCCGCCAAAGGCTTATTCGGATGTCCGGGGCTCCCGAGGTGGCGATTCCCCTTGAAGGGCATCGTGTGGCAGCCCACTGACGCCTTCGTGCAGGAGGCCAACGTCACCCGCTTCATGGCCAAGCATGGCATCGCGAGCCACGACGAACTGCTTTCGCGGAGTGTCGAGGACAACGAATGGTTCTGGGAAGCCGCCCTGGAGGACCTCGGAATCGAGTGGTACACTCCTCCCAATCGCGTCCTCGATTTGCGTGAGGGGAAGCCCTGGGCACGTTGGTTTCCCGGCGGCAAGATCAACTTGGCCCACAACGGGTTGGATCGGCATGCGAAGGGGCCCGCGGCCGAACGGATTGCGAGCATCTGGGAGAGCGACGATGGCGCGATCCGACGGACCACCTATGGGGACCACTACGTCGCAGCGAACCGGCTGGCGCATGCCTTGGTTGCATCCGGGGTCAAGTCGGGGGATACCGTTGGTATGTACATGCCGATGGTCCCGGAGGTCATCAGCATTCTCTTCGCTTGCTGGAAGGTCGGCGCCGTCGTGGTCCCGATCTTCAGTGGGTTTGCCGCCCAGGCCACGGCCACCCGGCTCGTCGATGCGGGGGCGAAGCTCCTCTTCACCGCCGACGGCTACAACCGCCGGGGCAAGACAATCGCCCTGAAGGAGGAGGCAGACCGGGCCGCCGACCTCGCCCCCGACATCGAGCGTCTCATCGTGCTCCCTCACCTCGGTCGTTCTGTCCCGTGGAATGAGCATCGGGACGTGGAGTGGTCGGAATTCCTTCGGGGTCAGCCGGCGGAGTTCGAGACTCGGCCCCTGGACAGCGAGCACTACTCCATGATCATGTACACGAGTGGGACGACCGGCCGGCCCAAGGGCGCCGTCCACACCCACATCGGCGCCATGGCCCAGGCCACGAAGGAGATCGGCTACGGCTTCGACTTGAAGCCCCAAGACGTCTTCTTCTGGGTCACCGACATCGGCTGGATGATGGGGCCCTGGATGGTCATAGGGGTCTCGACCCTCGGAGGGACGATGGTCATGATGGAGGGGACGGTGGACTACCCGAAGCCCGATCGCCTCTGGCGCATGGTGGAGGATCACCGCATCACGCAGCTCGGCATCAGCCCCACGGTCATCCGGCTCCTCATGAAGTCCGGAGAGGAGTGGGTCGCCAAGCACGACCTCTCCAGCCTTCGGCTGCTGGGAAGCACGGGCGAGCCATGGGACGAGGAGTCCTGGATGTGGTTCTTCGAGAAGGTGGGAGGATCCCGGGCCCCCATCGTCAACATCTCGGGGGGGACGGAGATTCTCGGTTGCTTCCTCTTCCCGCTCCCTATCGTGGGGCTGAAGCCGACCACGCTGGGGCGAGGCCCCGCCTTGGGCATGGATGTGGACGTGGTCGACCAGGAGGGGCGCTCGGTCCGAGGGGAAAGGGGCTACCTGGTGGCCCGGAGCCCCTGTCCCAGCATGACCAAGGGACTCTGGAAGGACCCGGATCGCTACCTGGAGACCTACTGGTCCCGGTTCGAGGACGTGTGGGACCACGGGGACTGGGCGGTCGTGGATGCCGATGGCTACTGGTTTCTCCAGGGGCGCTCCGATGACACGATCAAAGTGGCGGGGAAGCGCATCGGACCGAGTGAGGTCGAAGGCGCCCTCCTTAGCCACGGTGCGGTGGTGGAGGCGGCCGTCATCGGGGCGCCCGACGAACTGAAGGGAGAGGCCCTCGTGGCCTTCGTCGTGGTCGCGGACGATCAGAAAGCCGACGAGGCGCTGGAGGCGGCGGTCATCGCGCACGTTGCCGGCGAGCTGGGAAAGACCATGCGTCCTCAGGAGGTGCACATCGTCTCGGACCTCCCGAAGACCCGAAGCGCGAAAATCGTCCGTCGTCTCATCAAAGCGAAGTTTCTTGGCCAGGAGTTGGGGGACCTCTCCAGCGTGGAGAACCCCGAGTCATTGAATGAGATCCCCGAGAAGGGCGGCTCCGCCTGAACTTAAGTAACGCACCATCGTGGAATGCCCGTCATGCTGTTCGGCCTATCCCTCTTCGAAATCCTGCTCCTGGGATACGCGGCGGTCTTGGCACTCTTGATTCTCGCCTCGATCCCGATCTTCGTCGGGTACCCCCGTCTTCCTCGACAGGCCGCGTTGGCGGATCCACCCCTGGTCTCCATCATCCTTCCTCTACGCAACCAGGCCTCCACGACCCGGGCCTGTCTGGACTCCCTGTTGGCTCAGGACTACCCCCGTCAGGAGGTTCTCGTCGTCGAGGGGGGTTCCAGCGACGGCACGCGGGAGGTCCTGGAGGAGTACCGCGATCGGATCCATCTCATCGAGGAGCCCCCGCTCCCGAAAGGATGGGTCGGCAAGAATTGGGCGTGTAA
>JAZFPV010000148.1:0-8456 GCA_036444795.1 Thermoplasmata archaeon | reverse complement strand
CCCCGGGCTCCGGGCCAGGGCAGAGGTCAGGACTCGGGGCGGCCGAGCCCCCGGCCCAGGTGGTCTCGGAACAGGCGGGCGAGAAGAGCTCGAGGGTCCTCTCCCAAGAGACGGGAGGCTACTCCGTTGAGGACGAGGCGCTGCCCGCGTGCGGGATCCAAGAGGGGTCGCCGTATGAGGTCCTCTGACCCCGCGCCGGGCAACACGGCTTCCCCGTGCATCGACTTCAGAAGGGCATCAAGCCGACGCTCGTCCAAGGCCACAACCTCGAAGGGAGTCTGTGTGTAAAGGGGTCGAGGCCGACTCGGACCGAGGATGGAGATGAGAACCTTGTCTTGGCGAGGAATGAGTTCCGTGTTCTGCTCGAGGGCGCGGGCATTGATACCCACCTCGCCCTCTCCGAGGTCCTCCGATCGTCCCCCGAACGGGGCGACATAGCGGTGTCGGAGGGTCTCAAACGGGAACGGAAGGTCCCCATGATGCGCGCCGAAACGACCGCCCGACAATCCAGTCCACCTGCCTCCCTCTGGTGGGCGCCTTCGCTATTTGTATCCTCGGAGGCCATTCTTCGGCCTGAGAACCAGGGCCACGGGACTTACTCGCCCTGCACAATTTCCACATCGGGAGGAGGACGGTACACCAGCGAGGGAATCGGGTCGGCGATCTCCAAGTCCTCTCCGGCCAGCAGGCGCTCGGCCCAGGGAATCCACTTTTCAATCTCTCGAAGGAAGTTCGCCAATTCGACGCCTCGATGCTCGGGACGGTAGGGTTCGAGCATCTGTCTGCCGCCCTGGAGGAGGTCCCACATCCCCTGGTAGGTTCCCTTCTTGAAGTGAACAAAGGCAGCCGCGATCTTGATCAGGCCTTGCAAGAAGGGTTTGTCTTCGCCCTCTTCCACGAGCCAGACGTCCTCAAGGACCTCATGGGTTTCGAAGAAGAGGCCCGCATTGTAGAGCTCCGCCCCTTCGCGCAAGGCCCGATGGATGCGGTCCCTCCGTTCTTGCTCTGAGGGCATCGGGGGCACCGCGCGAGAGAGACGCCGGGGTCCACTTAAGCTCGTGCCATGAGCGCACGAGCGGCAGCCTTAAGGAAGCCCGGAAACCTAGCAGGAGCATGGTCGTGGAGGTGGAGGCAATCGCGGGCTACCTTGAAGGGCTCCTGCCGGAGAGAGATTCGCTGCTGACACGGCTCGAAGCCGAGGCCCGCGAGGAGAACATTCCCATCGTGGGACCGAGGGTAGGCGGCATCCTGTTGATGCTTGCCTCTTTGGTCGGAGCGCGACGGATTCTCGAACTCGGGACGGCCGTAGGCTACTCCGCTATCTGGCTGGCCCGAGGCATGGGGGAGGGGGGCAAACTGACCTCCGTGGAAGCTGGCGAGACGATGGCCGAGCGGGCCCGAAGAAACATCGTGGAGGCGCATCTGAGCGATGTCATCGAGGTTCGAGTGGGCCAAGCCCTCTCGCTTCTCGCCGAGATGGACGGAGCCTTCGACCTCATTTTCAACGACATCGACAAGGATTCCTATCCTCAGGTCATCCCCTGGGCGAAGAAGCTCCTGCGTCCGGGCGGGCTCCTCGTCACGGACAACGTGCTCTGGAGCGGCCGCGTCGCCGACCCCTCCGACCAAGACGCTTGGACCGAGGCAATCCGGACGTACAACCGGATCCTGGCCGAAGACGAGGACATGGAGACGGTCATCCTCCCCGTCCGAGACGGCGTCTCGATAAGTGTTAAGAGGAGCTAGAGGCCTCGTAAGCAGGAGCGCGCGAGAGGGTTCACGATGGCGGAGAAGTACGGGATCTTCATTGGCGGGGAGTGGGTCGACGCCACGGGCGAGGGGCAGATCGAAACGACGAATCCCGCGAACGGCGAAGTGTTGGGTACCTTCCCCCGGGCGAGTCGAGAGGACGCGCAGCGGGCCATCGAGGTGGCGAAGGAGGCCTTCCCCCAGTGGAAGGCGACACCCCCCGCCAAGCGGGGCGAACTCCTCTTCCAAACGGCTCAGATTCTCCGCGAGAGGAAGGACGACCTCGGGAAGCTCCTGACCCGAGAGACGGGCAAGATCATCGCCGAAGGACGGGGTGAGGTCCAGGAGGCCATCGACTTCTTGGAGTACATCGCGGGCGAGGGTCGCCGCCTCTTGGGAGAGACCGTGGCTACGGAGCTTCCCAACAAGTTTGCGATGACGATGCGCCTTCCGGTGGGCGTCGCGGGCCTCATCACGACCTGGAACTTCCCCATCGCGGTTCCCTCATGGAAGATGGGGGCGGCGTTGGTGAGCGGCTGCAGCCTCGTGTTCAAGCCTTCCTCGGGGACTCCCCTCATCGGGGCGGAACTCGTGAAGGCGCTCCACGAGGCGGGTCTGCCCCCGGGCGTCGTCAATATGGTCACGGGCCCCGGCGAGGTGGTAGGGGACGAAATCGTCATGAGCCCCCATGTCCCGGCGATCTCGTTCACCGGGGGCGTGGACGCGGGGCGCGAGGTCTACACCAAGGGGGCATCGCGCTTGGCCAACGTCGGCCTCGAGTTGGGGGGCAAGAATCCGATGATCCTGATGGCCGACGCGGACCAGGATCTGGCCATGGAGGGGCTCTTGTTCGCCGCCTTCGGCACGGCGGGGCAGCGGTGCACCGCGTGCAGTCGCCTCATCCTCCATCGAAACATCTACGACGAGTTCCTGGACGAGCTCGTGGAGGAGACGGAGAAGCTGAAGGTCGGCGATCCGTTGGATCCGAGCGTCGACATGGGGCCGGTCAAGGGCGCGGCCCAGGAGGAGAAGGTCCTGCGGTATGTTGCGATTGGAGAGAAGGAGGGCGCCACGCTCCGCACGGGCGGGAAGAAGCTCACCGGGGGCGGGTACGATCTCGGGACCTACGTCGCCCCGACCATCTTCGAGGGAAAGCCGGAGATGCGCATCGCCCGCGAGGAGATCTTCGGGCCGTTGCTGACGGTCCTTCAGGCCGGCAGCTATGCGGAGGCCGTCCGCATCGCCAACGACACGATCTATGGCCTGTCCTCGTCCATCTACACGCAGGACGTGAACCTGGCCTTCCGGGCGATGTACGATATCGAGGCGGGCATTACCTACGTGAACGCCCCCACCATCGGCGCCGAGGTGCAGCTCCCGTTCGGCGGGGTGAAAAACACGGGGAGCGGCCACCGGGAAGCAGGAACGTCGGCCATCGAAGAATTCACGGAGATCAAGACGGTCTACGTCGACTTCAGCGGGGAGTTGCAGAAGGCGCAGATCGAGGATTGAGCCGGGAGTGTCACTCACTTCAGTGACAAAACACCCTTTATAACCCCGTAATCACTTATAGTTGTTGGGTACAGTATCACCGCTCCTAGAGACAACCATGCGGGAGTGAGGGGATTATGACACAGACTCTGATTGAAGAAGACGTAATCAAGGCCGAGGACACGAAGTGTCCGGAGTGCGGCAGTCACGACTTGGTGAGGGACGACTATCGCGCCGAGCTCGTCTGCAATGCCTGCGGCCTTGTCATCGAGGAACATTTGATCGACCAAGGCCCCGAGTGGCGGGACTTTGATGTGTACAAGAAGTACGGGAACAGCCGGGTTGGTGCCCCCGCCAATCCGATGATTCCGGACAAGGGACTCTCCACGGAGATCCCTCTCTCCGCCAAGGACGCCCACGGGCGGTCCCTCTCCTCGCAAGCCCGGATGAAGTTCTATCGGATGCGCATGCTCCATAACCAGGTTCGCCAGTCCAAGCGCGGCGAGCGGAGCCTGGGGGAGGGCCTCCGGCAGGTAGACCGGTTTGCGTCCCTCATGCGATTGCCCTCCTCCATCCGAGCCGAGGCGGGCCTGGTGTACCGGAGGGCGGCCCAGAAGGGTATCGTGCGAGGCCGGAGCATCGCCGTGATTGCCGCGGCCGCCATCTACGTGGCCTGCCGGATGAAAGGGTTCCCGCGGACTCTGCGGGAGATCGTTGACGAACTGAAGGTGGACAAGAAGAAGCTTTCCCGGACCTACACGATCCTCAATCGTCAGCTCAGGCTCCGGATTCCCGTGCCGAAGCCCGAGGACTACCTGCCGCGGATTGCGGAAGCCCTCGAGCTGGCACCCACGACGCGGGCCATGGCGGGGGAGATGATTCGAGACCTGTCCACGGAGCCCGCCTTCGCCTCCATGCTCCCGACAGGAACCGTGGCCGGCGCGGTGTACATCGCCTCCATCCTGAACGACGACCGCCGGTCCCAGGACGAGATCTCCAAGACCGCGGGGGTCTCGGAGGTCACCCTCCGAAACCGGGCGCGCCAGATCGCCGACGCCCTGGGGATCCATCCCTTTCCGCCGGAGGGACGCCCCCTGGTCGGCTGGAAGAGCAACCGTACGCATCTCACGGCCGACACCTAGGCCGGCGGAGTGACGTCAAAGACGACCCGGCAGCGATTGCTTCCGGGGCCGAAGGTCTGGCTCTCCGCGACCTCAACGGTCCCGAGCCGGGATTCCAAGATGGCCCGCAGGGCCTCCTCCACGAAGCTGCACACCGTACGACCAACGCTCAGCATGCTCCCGGCATCGACGAAGTTCTCCACCTCGATGGTGAGAGGGTCCTTCGCGAGAAGCTGGATGCGGCCGAGGCCGTGCTTCTTCCAGTAGGCCGCCACCTCCTCGATGAGAGGGACCAGGCTCGACGCCTGAAATCCTCGGGCAAGCTCCTCCCCAATGCGATACCCCATGGCTTGGAAGGCGGGGCGTCCCCGGTGACCCAAGAGTTGGACGTACTGGCGTGCCAACTCGACGGCGGGCTCCGTCACGTCCACGGTGCCGGGCGCCGTACCCCCACTCCAGATCTTTTCGGCAATCGTCGCGAGGGCTCGAGCGATTCCCTCGTCGTCGGTCCAGATGGCGATGTCTTCCCCCCGCTGGAAGTTGTCATCGTCGGGGATCGGGTGATTGAGGAGAACCACCCGCTGGTCGAAGACGTACCAGTAGATTGGGAGGTGTTCCGTGATGCCCTTGATCTTCGCGAAGCGAGAGATCGTGTCCACCTGCTCCTTGTTCTGAGGGGTGACCGGGAAGGCATAGCGGACCTGCAAGCCCTCCTTGACCTTCTCCTCCAGGGTGAAGATGGCCGACTTGACGATGCGGAAGGGGCTGTTCGGGGTGCCGACCCCGATGATGGACTTTTCCGCCTGGTCGTACATCTTCATGAGGCGTTCGTGGGCGTTGCGACGGCCGTAGATTGCCTCAAAGCGGCCTCGTTCTTCCGCCGCGACTTCCCCCCGGATGGCGAATTCCTGAGACAAGTCTTCGATGCTGCCCTCGATGCCGCGAGCCAGTTCCCGCAGCTCCCGTGAGGACGCCTGCAGGAAGGCCTGGATCGGGACGGGGCGATAACGGAGAGGGCTCTCCGGAATGATCTCGACGAGACCCTTGTCGTGAAGCTGGTTCATCGTCGCGTAGACCCGCGTGCGGGGCACCCCGGCGATGGAGGGGATCTGGCTGGCCTTGGAGGCGCCCAGTCCCAGAAGGGCCAGGTAGACGCGGGATTGGTACTCGGTGAGCCCCAAGTCAACGAGAGTCTTGAGCCGCTCCGGCCGTCCACTCATCGCGCTCAAGTATGGCTGGAGGGGCAGAAAAAACGTTGCGTCGCTTCCCAAGGGCCATGGCGCGATCCCAACGAACGATACCCCCGCCCAACCTTTTATACGCCCCCAGACTTGTGCTGGATTGGGACCTGGCCAGGGGTCTCTGCCGGATGACAGGCTGATGCAAGGCGCAACGACGGGATCACAAGTCAACATCGCCGGCCTGCGGTCCGACCGCTTTCTCAAGTGGATCAACGAGAACGTAGACGACACCATGCACAAGACCAAGGAGCGTCTCCTGCCTCGGAACCTTGTGGACCGCTTCATGAATTGGGCGAAGCGGAATTCCCCCTGGCCCCTCCACTGGGGCATCATGTGCTGCGCCATCGAGATGGCCGCCACCTCCGACCCCCGCTTCGACGCGGAGCGGTTCGGCATCATCTACCGCTCCACCCCCCGGCAAACCGACATCCTCCTCCTCAACGGGCCCATCAGCCTGAAGCTCCGCCCCATCGTCCTGCGTCTCTACGAGCAGATGCCTGACCCGAAGTGGGTCATTGCCATGGGAGAGTGCACGATCTGCGGTGGGCCGTACTACGATTCCTACAGCATCATCAAGGGTTCCTACACGATCGTCCCCACGGACATCTTCATCCCCGGCTGCCCCGTCCGACCGGAGGCCCTGCTGGACGGATTCCTCAAGCTGCGGAAGAAGATTCAGGCGGAGAAGCGGGGGTACATCGCCACCCGCACGGGCCGTCTGGTAAGCTCCCGCGAGGGGCAGCTACGCCAGTGGGACCAGGGAGAGATGACCTACGAAGTCCCCCAAGTCCAGGACCCGAAAATCAAAGGCTGACAGCGCTTCGATCACGAAGCTCTTTCTGCGGCCGATGATGTTCACGCTCAAGCAGTTCATCCGCTCCACCTTCTTCCGCCGGCCGAACACGGTCCTCTACCCCTACGAACGGCCGACCTTCCCCGAAAACGTGCGGAACCAGCACGAGATTGACTGGGAGAAGTGCATCGGATGCGAGATCTGCCGGAAGGTGTGCCCCAACGAGTGCATCTACTTCGAGTTCGTGGACGTGGGCGCGGAGTACCAGCCCGGCCCCCTCCGGTCGGAGATGGACGGCATCAAGAAGCAGGTTCGCCGACCGGCGGTGGACGTCGGCCACTGCCTCTTCTGCGGCGACTGCGAGGAGTTCTGCCCCACGGACGCCTACGGGTTCGTCGACACCATCGAGCTGGCGGACTACTCCCGTGAGGATCTCTACTATCACGCCGAAGAGCTCATGAAGGATCCGGAGGCGAGCGACAAGGAGAAGGTCCTCTTCAACCGGTTGGGGGAAAACCCGATCCTGCAAGTGGATGTCTGCATCGGGTGCCTACGATGCGCGCGGGAGTGTCCCACCCTGTGCATGGAGATGGTCCCGGGGCCCAACGAGCGGAAGGACAAGCCGGTCCCCATCCCGGACGTGGACTACTCCCGCTGCATCGGGTGCGCCCAGTGCGTGGACGTGTGCCCGGTGAACTGCCTCCACATGGAGGATGTCGGCGTCGACGATGCCTTCTTCTACCACGTGAACCCCCAAGAGACGACGCCGATCGTCAGCACGCTGATACAAGACGAGTAGGGGGGCTCGACTCTGGGGAGTCCTGGCTCCCCGCGGAGGAGGAACCCTGAACGCGGATGTGGAGCGAGCCTTGGAGCGGGACCGGACCATCGACATCACCACCGTCGGGCGTCACACCGGCCTACCGCATCGCATTGAAATCTGGTTTCACCGGGTCGACGGCCACCTCTACCTTACCGGGACGCCGGGGCGTCGCGGATGGTACGCAAACCTCCTTCACAATCCGGAATTGACCTTCCACCTCAAGGCGAGCGCCCGGGCCGACCTCCGCGCTCGCGCTACGGCGATCGTCGATGTAGATCAGAGAAGGGAGATTCTCACCCGGATTCTGGAGAACTTGGGCGCGTGGAGTGATCTCGAGGCTTGGGTGGCGAACAGTCCCTTGGTGGAGGTAGTGCTGGAGGAAGAAACCTGAGGACGGAGCTCGGATATTGGGCCGCCCAGGAGCAACACAATCCGCAGGACCTCCTCCGTCTCCTCACCGCGGCCGAGAGCGCGGGCTTTCGTCGGGCGATCTCAAGCGACCACTTCCACCCGTGGTTTCATTCGGGTTCCAGCTCCGGTTCCACCGTCGTCTGGCTCGCGTCGGCCCTGGAGCGGACGAATTCCATGGTCATCGGGACCGGCGTCACGGCGCCGATCTACCGCTACCACCCGGCCATTCTCGCCCAGGAGTTTGCAAGCCTGGATCACCTGCACCCCGGGCGTGTGGCGATTGGAGTGGGTACGGGCGAGGCCATGAACGAAGTTCCGTTGGGCTTCAAATGGCCTCCATACAAGGAGCGGATCGAACGCATGGAGGAGGCCATTCGCATCATGCGCCTCTTGTGGTCCGAGGACTTCGTCCACTTTGAGGGCCGGCACTACCGCCTTCGGGGGGCCAACCTCTACGTCCGACCTACGGAGTCGATCCGCATCAACGTCGCCGCCTCGGGGCCGAAGGCCGCCGAGCTTGCGGGACGGCTCGCAGACGGGCTCCTGACGGTCCCGATGGAGAGGCGCCGATACGGAGAGGTCCTCCTCCCTGCCCTGCGGCGGGGGGCAGAGGCCGAGGGCCGTGACCCATCCTCCCTGCGTCTCCTCCTGGAGTTCAAGTTTTCCTTCGATCCCGACTACGACCGAGCCCTCGCCTCGATCCGTCGATGGGGCGCCACGGAGATTCCCCGCATCTTCGATACGGAAGTGTACGACCCGCGTGAACTCGAGAGAATGGCCGCAGGTGTAGAGTCGAAGGAGCTTCTCAAGACCTGGGAGGTCGTCAC
>JAZFPV010000147.1:0-6664 GCA_036444795.1 Thermoplasmata archaeon | reverse complement strand
ACGCCGCGGATGCGCCTTTCCGTTTAAAAAGATTCCTATGAACCGATCCGGTGTCTCTTCAGGCCTTGGCGACGTCGCCCCAGACCTGCCTCTTCACTCGTCGGAAGCCCATGCCCTCGAGGAGGCGCAGGGAGGCCTGGTTGTCTTCAAAGACCTCGGCCGCGGCCACCTTTCCCATTGCAAACACTTTCTCGGCGGTCGCGGTGGTCGCGGTCTTGGCGTAGCCTCTTCCCCGGTAGGCCTCCTTCACGTGCAGGAATCCGAGCATCACCACGCTCTCGGTCTCGAAGTGTGTCATGTCCCACGCAACCAACTCGCCATCCATCTCGATGCCGGAGGTGATCCCTTCCTCGATTCGGCGACGCACGTAAGCTGACCTGTCCCGCTTGGGTGCCCAGAGGGCCGCAATCATGGGGGCCTCCGAGGGCTTCACGGGCCTCGTTTCCGCATTCCGAGTTGGACGGAGATTCTCGGGATCCATCTGATAGAGCCATACGGGCGTTCCCATTGCCGCCGTAAGGCCACTCTCAAGGTGAGGCACAAGCTCTACGTCGACCGATCTTAAGCGGTATTCCCCACTAGGCAAAACGTGCACCAGGTCACGAATGGTTTCCGGCGGATCTGCGGCGGCGACCAGACTTCCTGAGTCCGGGCGGATCGCCAAGACGGCACGCGGACGACGATTGTTATCGACCCAGATGTGCACTTCATCCACGGGGGCGCTCAGGAGATGAATGACAGCGGCATAGCGGACGGGCTCGTCCTCGAGCCATGATCTCAGCCGGCGCAGGCCCTGCCCGGTCGCCTTCACAACCGACCTAGCCATCGCGGGTATTAAGCAAGTTATTTTGCGGGCCGATCTGCC
The DNA here is from genome assembly GCA_036444795.1 of Thermoplasmata archaeon. GTDB lineage: Archaea > Thermoplasmatota > Thermoplasmata > RBG-16-68-12 > JAJISG01 > JAJISK01. Next base: position 5,799 of record JAZFPV010000147.1, on the reverse strand, counting down.
CGATCCTAGATTCCCAACTTCTCGCGGTAAGCCTGAATGTCCAGCAAGCCGTGGCCGCTGATGTTGAACACGATGACCTTCTCTTCGCCCGACTCTTTGCAGGCGAGAGCCTCGTCGATGGCTCCCGCGACGCTGTAGGCCGACTCGGGGGCCGGGAGGAAGCCCTCCGCCGCGATGAAGGATTGCGCCCGCTGGAACACGTGCATCTCATCGGCGGGGTAGGCAACCGTGTCGATGAGGCCTTGGCTGCGGAGCAGGCTGATGATCGGGGCGGCCCCGTGGTATCGGAGCCCGTCTCCCATGATGGGCTGCATCTCCGTCTGGTGGCCGAGGGTGTACATCTTCAGCATGGGAGTCAGCTCCGCATGGTCCGCGAAGTCGTACCGATACTCCCCCTGCAAGTTCGGGGCGGCCTCGCTCTGGGTCGCGAGGAACCGGATCCCTCCATTTCGCAGCGCCTCCGGCAGGAAGGGCAGAATGAAGCCACCGAAGTTGCTGCCCCCGCCGAGACAGGAGATCAGCAAATCGGGAACCTCGTCAACCCGCTCCAGCTGCGCCTTCGTCTCCAGCCCGATGACGGTCTGGTGGAGCAGCACGTGGTTGAGGACGGACCCCAGGCAATAGATCGTCTCCTCCTCACGCTCGGCCTCCTCCAACCCCTCGGACACCGCGATCCCGAGAGAACCCGGGTGCTCCGGATTCTCCTTCAGGAGCTGTTTCCCCACGGTGGTCCGTTTGCTTGGAGAGGCCACGACCTCGGCGCCGTAGGTCTTCATGAAGCCGCGCCGGTCCGCCTTCCAGTCGTAGACATTCCGAACCCAATAGACGATGGCGTCAAGCCCTACGAGGGCGGTGGCGTACGCGATGGCGGTGCCCCATTGCCCGGCTCCCGTCTCCGTGGCCACCCGTTCGTACCCCTCCTCCCGTGCGTACCATGCCTGCGCCAGGGCCGTGTTGACCTTGTGACTCCCCGTGGGGGAGTAGAACTCGGCCTTGTAGTACAACCGGGCGGGCGTTCCGAGTTTCTCCTCCAGACGAAACGCTCGGAAGAGGGGTCGGGGTCGGCCTGCCTGCTCGTACAGGTCTTGGATCCCCTCGGGGATGGGTATCCACCGCCGGTCGGACGCCTCCTGCTCCAGCGCATGGCGGAGGAGCACCTTCTCAAGCCGTTTCAGGCGCGGTTGCCCTTCCTCCGGATCCTTCGGGGGCGGCAGAGGCTCGGGGAGGTCGGGCAGGACGTTGTACCAGGAGCGGGGACTCTCCTCGACGGGAAGTTGAATGAGCCTCGGTCCCCGCATCGTGGTCGTCCCCCGCCCCAAAAATGGGGGGCGTGCTTAAACCATTGCGCCGCCGCCACGGATTTCCGTGAGCAGTTGGTCGGCCGCCTCGGAGGGATTCTCGCTTTGCGTGACACTCCGCCCGACGATGAGGTAATCCGCACCCTCTCGTAGGGCCTCCGTGGGCGAGCCCCCTTGGACGCCGATCCCTGGGGCGAGGATCAGGAGGGAACCGACCACCTCGCGGAGTTCCCGGATCATGGCCGGACGGGTCGCGCCGACCACAATCCCTGTGGTCCGTTCCTCGACCGCCAGTCGGGCCAATTCCTTTGCTTGCGGGAGGAGGAAGCGCTCCGCCCCGGGATGGCTCATCGCGGTCACGACGAAGACATCCCCCTGGGCGGCCTCCACGCAGGCACGGAGGGAGTCCCTTCCTGGGAAGGCGTGAACGATGACGCCGGAGGCCCCGTGATCGAAGACCTGCTCCACGATGAGCCGGTTCGTGGCCGGGATATCCGCCACCTTGAAGTCGCAGAGCACGTCGCCAAACCGGCCCAACGTGTCCACGATGCCAAGGCCTTGCGCGAGGACGAGCGGATAGTTGACTTTGAAGGCATCACACTGGGAGGCCGTGGCCTCGGCGATCTCGACCGCCCGTTCGGCGTCCAGCACGTCGAGTGCGATGATCAGCCGGTGCTCCTTCCGCATGCTCCCTCCGTCGGTCCTGGCGCCCTGAGAACAGCCTCACTACCTTTATGTAGTCGCCGGACCGACCCGAGCCGAGTCGATGGTTAACGAGTACCAGATGAAGACGAAGGTGTGCCTGGTGGGAGAGGCGGCCGTCGGCAAGACGAGCCTGATCCGCCGTTTCGTCCAGGACGTCTTCGACGACTCGTACATCACGACCCTCGGGGCCAAGGTCTCCAAGAAGGAGATTCAGGTGGAGATCCCCGAGAAGGACCTGCTCATCCAGATGGACATGGTCCTCTGGGACATCATGGGGGAGAAGGGGGTGCGTGACCTGTTACGGGAGGCCTTCTTCAGCGGAGCGAAAGGAATCCTGGGCGTCTGTGATCTCACCCGATACTCGAGCCTGAAGGAGCTGGACGACTGGGTCCAATCCGTCTTCCAGGTCGTCGGGGAGATCGCCGTCGTCTACGCGGTCAACAAGGTGGACCTTCGGGACGAGGTGATGCTCTTGTACGGAGAGCAAGACATCGAACTGTCCGCCCAGGCCTTCGACGCCACCTATTTCTACACGTCCGCCAAGACGGGGGAGCACGTCCAGATGATTTTCCAACGTCTGGCAGAGGACATCGTCCGGCGCAACCTCCCGACGGACGTCGTCAAGGTCGAGCCCTAGCCGAAGAGACGCAGGACGATCACGGCATACCCGAACAGGAGCATGCCCAGGGAGAGGAGCCAGAAGAGGCGGAGGAGCTGGGCCCGTTTCTTCGGGTCCTCCCACCAGTCTTCGAACCGGCTCACGCCGCGGCTTCCTTGAATCGCTTCAACCGGAAGATGTTCTCCCGCTCCATCTCCTCGAGGCGAAGCGTGATGAACTTTTTCGTGTCCTCCAGCTCGGGGATGATCCGGTGCTCCAGGGCGTTGACGCGACGTTTCACCTTCTCGATTTCCTCAATGAGGCGCCGCATCGTCGTCTCGATCTCCGCCGCCACAATGACGTCTTCGACAAGCTCCTCGTAGGCTTCGGCGGCGGCGTCGATGCGGGGCGAGGTCCCAATGATGCCGTACCCGCGCTCGTCGACCCGCTTCCGCACCTTCTCCGCCTTGATCTTGGGGACGACGATGCCCATGACGTTCCGGGTGGTCAACTCCAGCTCGGGCTCCTGCAGGAGGGCGTAGGAGGCCGACCGCACCCCGACCCGCCCCTCGATGGCCGATGCCACCGCGAGTTTGCCTGCGGCGTCCTGGTAGCGGTCGACGATGTTGGAACGGACCTCTCGGGCCCGCTCCAGAACCTGGAAGAACTCGATCATGAGGGCGTCTCGCTTGAGCTTCAGGAGGCGGTGGCCCCTCTCCGCTATTTTCAGGGTCTTGCGGACCTGGAGAAGCTGAGAACGGGTGGGCTTGTACTCGGCCAAGACCATCTAGGCCGCCACCTTCGGACGGTGGGCGGGATGGTAGGCATTGAGAGTCTTGCGGTCGATCTTGGTCAGCCACGCCTCATCGAGGGTTGCCAGGAGGTCCCACCCGATCTCCAGGGTTGTCTCGATGTCCCGGTCCTCTTCTGGACCCTGTCGGATGAACTCGTTCTCGAAGCGGTCGGCGAACTCCAGCAGGCGCTGGTCTCGCTCGGCGAGCGCCTCCTTCCCCACGATGGCCATGAGGCCGCGGGCATCCCTTCCCTCCGCGTAGGCGGCGTACATCTGGTCGGAGACGGCCTTGTGGTCGTCCCGGGTTCGCCCGGGGCCGATGCCTGCATCCATGAGGCGGGAGAGGGAGGGAAGCGGGTTGATCGGAGGGTAGATCCCCTTCCGGTGGAGGTCCCGCTCCACGGCGATCTGACCCTCCGTGATGTAGCCGGTGAGGTCCGCGATGGGGTGTGTCCAATCGTCGTCGGGGATGGCCAGGATGGGAATCTGGGTGATGCTCCCTTGCTTCCCATGAATCCGCCCGGCCCGCTCGTACATCATGGCCAAATCTGTGTACATATATCCCGGGTACCCCCGCCTACCGGGCACCTCTTCCCGGGCCGCCCCGATCTGTCGTAGGGCTTCGGCGTAGTTCGTCATGTCGGTGAGGATCACGAGGACGTGCATCCCCAAGTCGAACGCGAGGAACTCGGCCGCGGTGAGCGCCATGCGCGGCGTGATGAGACGCTCTACGGCGGGGTCGTCGGCCAGGTTGAGGAACAGAACGGCCCGCTTGAGGGCTCCCGTCCGTTCGAAGTCGTTCATGAATTGGTTGGCTTCCTCGTGGGTGATGCCCATGGCCGCGAAGACGACCGCGAACGGCTCGACGGCGCCCGGTACCTTGGCCTGACGGGCGATCTGAAGTGCGACTTCGTTGTGCGGCAATCCGGCTCCGGAGAACAACGGCAGCTTCTGGCCGCGCACGAGGGTGTTCATCCCGTCGAGGGTCGAGATGCCCGTCTGGATGAACTCGCTGGGGTGGGCTCGCGAGTAGGGGTTGATAGCCGCCCCTACGATCTCCCGCCGGTCCTCAGGGATGATGCGGGGGCCTCCGTCGATGGGGTCCGCGCTCCCGGAGAGGACCCGGCCCAGCATGTCTTGGGCGACGCTGAGACGGATGGTCTCCCCCAGGAACTTCACGGTGGAGGCCCGACTGATGCCCGCGGTTCCTTGGAAGATCTGGACCACGACCATCTCATGGGAGGTGTCGAGGACCTGACCTCGACGTTTCTCGCCCTCGGGCAGGACCACTTCCACGAGTTCCGCGTAGCCGACGGGCTCCGTCTTCTCGACAAAGATGAGCGGACCCGCGACCTCCGTGATCGTCCGGTACTCCTTCACCATCAGCTCGCCTCCAAAGCCCGGAACTCTTCCTCCATCTGAGACACCGTCGAGTCCAGCTCCTTCTCGAACTCCTCCTCGTACTTCACCCGAGAGAGGAGGGCCCGCGAGGGGAGGACCACGATGTCACGCAACGGCACCTCGAGGCGCTGGGCTCGCTCGCCCAACTCGCTGAAGCGGTGGATCGCCTGAATGAGGGCAAACTGTCGTTCTAACGTGAAGTACGTATCCACGTCGTGGAAGGCGTTCTGCTGGAGGAAATACTCACGAATCATGCGGGCGACTTCCAGGGTGAGCTGCTGGTCCTCCGGCAACGCGTCAGCGCCTACGAGGCGGACAATCTCCTCCAGCTCGGCCTCCTCTTGCAGCACCCGGTAGGCCCACGTGCGGAGTGTCGGCCACGCATCGTTCACGTTCTGCCGGAACCAGTCCTCCAGCGAGGGCGCGTAGAGGCTGTAGGAAGTCAACCAGTTGATGGAGGGGAAGTGGCGGCGCTCCTTGAGTTTCGTATCCAGGGCCCAGAAGACCTTTGTGATGCGGAGGGTGCCCTGGGTCACCGGCTCGGAGAAGTCCCCGCCGGCAGGGGAGACGGCGCCGACGACGGAGATGCTCCCTTCCTCCCCCGAGAGCGCTGTGACCCGTCCTGCCCGTTCATAGAATTCGGAGAGCCTGGCGGAGAGGTAGGCGGGAAAACCCTCCTCGCCGGGCATCTCCTCGAGCCTTGAGGAGATCTCCCGCATGGCCTCGGCCCATCGACTCGTGCTGTCGGCCATGAGTAGAACGTGATAGCCCATGTCCCGGTAGTATTCGGCGAGCGTGATGCCGGTGTACACGGAAGCTTCCCGGGCGGCGACCGGCATGTTGCTGGTGTTGGCCACGAGGACGGTCCGCTCCATGAGTGGGGCGCCGGTGTAGGGGTCCACGAGCTCGGGGAAATCCCGAAGGACCTCAGTCATCTCGTTGCCCCGCTCGCCGCAGCCGATGTAGAGGACGATCTTCGCGTCCGACCAACGGCTCAGCTGATG
>JAZFPV010000146.1:0-2543 GCA_036444795.1 Thermoplasmata archaeon | reverse complement strand
CCTGGAAAGGGAAGAATTCTACCTCGCGTCACGGACCACGCTCGTCAAACGGCCCGAGGATCGCACGACCTTCCATCTGGCGTTTGGGGAGTATTGGTCGAGAGAGGGCGGAACGGAACTGCCGTCTCGGTCCGCCCTGCCACCGCGACCTCTCGTCTCGCCTCCCCCGGATAACGTGCGGGACGCGTGGGGAACGCCCACGTTCCCGTCGGGGGACGTGCGACGGACCCAGGCCGCGATAGACCTGCTACGCCTCCTCGTTTACAGCCCCGAAGCCCCGCCTGGGCCGCGCAAGGCGGAGTTGGTGAGTCGAAACCAACTCGACGACGTGAAACGCCTGGCGAGACGATTTCGGCGATGGGCCGCGACGGTCGAAGGTCGTCGGCGGGTGCGGAGTCGAAAGGGGGACATTGATTTCCCCCGAACGATTCGGGGGAGCCTTCGGTCCGGGGGAGAGCTGCTCGTCATACGACGCCAACGGCGAAAGCTGCAGCGGGCGCGTTTGGTTGTCCTTTGGGACGTGAGCGGGAGCATGGAGGAGCACGGGGCCTTGCTCCTCGCCATCGTATATGCCCTGCTCCGGGCAATTCCCTCCACCCGACTGTTCGCCTTCAGCACCGACCTCCAACCCCTGACCTCCGTGCTGCGGGGACGGTCCTATCGCGACGCAGCGCGCCTCGTCGCGGAGAAGCTAAGGCGGGCAGGAGGCGGCACCCAGATCGGACGATGTCTCGCGGAGTTTCAACGCGCTCACGGCCGGACGGTCGATCGAAGGACGGTCGTTCTGATTCTCAGCGACGGATGGGATGTGGGCCGGCTGGATCTGCTCGAGAGGCAGATGGCCATCTTGGCCCGCCGGGCCGCCCTTCTCCTCTGGGTGAACCCGTACGCGGAGCGGCACGACTTCCGGCCCGAGGTGGCGGGCATGAAGCGGGCCTTGCCGTACGTGGATCTCCTCGTCCCCCCTTCCGCGTTCGTCGAGGCGAAGGCTTTCTGGAAATGGTTTGGCCCCAGTCGCCTGTCTCCGCGGCGTAGAGGAGGCCCGCTTCCCCGTCGATCCTTGGCCGGGGTCGGCCCCTCGGCTTATCGGGCCGCCGATGGATGAATCGCCGCCCAGACACGGTCGGGCGTCAACGGCATGTCCAGGTGCACTACGCCATAAGGGGAGAGGGCGTCGATGACCGCGTTGACCACCGCCGGGGCGGCTCCGATCGTCCCCGCTTCTCCGACTCCTTTCGCGCCAAGGGGATTGTGGGGAGACGGGGTCACGTGGCGGACGCTCTCAATGGCTGGGCTTTCCAGTGCGGTCGGGACCGCGTAGTCGGAGAGCCCTGCGGTGAGCAGATTCCCGGCCTCGTCGTACCGCGCCTCCTCCCAGAGCGCCTGACCGATCCCCTGCAAGACGCCTCCATGGACCTGTCCCGCCACGAGCTGGGGGTTAATCACCGTCCCGCAATCATCCACCGCGACGTAACGGAGGATCTGGACTTCGCCCGTGTCCGGATCCACCTCCACAACACACACGTGGGTGCCGAACGGGAACAGGTAGTCCTCCGTGTCGTAGAAAGCACTCACCTCCCACGGGGTGGCCTTCCCCTCCGGATCCTCCACCTGGAGGGAGCGGGCGAGATCCCATAGGGTGAACCCCCGCTCCGGAGCGTCGGGGACGAAGGCCTTTCCCCCCTCGAGGACCACGTCTTCCAGTCGCGCTTCGAGCAACTCGGCGGCACGCCTTCGGGCGGCCTCCGCCAACTTGCGTCCGGCCAGGAGGGAGGCTGCCCCCTCCACCGACAACCCACGGCTCCCGAAGGTCCCGATGCCCCAGGGCGTCGTGGCCGTATCGCCGTGGCGAACCTCCACCGCCTCGATGGGTATCGTCAGGGCATCCGCGACGATCTGCGCAAGGCTCGTCTCCTGTCCCTGTCCGTGAGGGTGGGCACCCGTATAGACGACCACCTTGCCGGCGGGATGGACCAACAGGCGGCAGCCGCCGGGGGAACCGAACCCGCAGACTTCAACGTAGCTGGAGAGACCGATGCCGAAGAGCCGGCCTTGGGTGCGGGCGCGACCCTGCTCCTCCCGAAGGCGGGGGTAATCGACGACCTCCAGGGCCTTCCGCAGAGCCCCCTCGTAATTCCCGCTATCGTAGGTAAAGCCGGTGGGGACCTCATACGGGAAGGCCTCGGGAGGGATGAAGTTCCTCCGCCGGATCTCTGCGGGGTCGATCTCCAGCCGCCGGGCCAGAATGTCCACCGTTCTCTCCACCGCGAAGGCCGCTTCGGGTCGCCCGGCCCCTCGGTAGGCGTCCGTGGGGGTCGTGTTCGTGAAGACACCCTGGACCTCGACCCGAACGCCTTGCATCGGATAGGCTCCACTCAACATCTTCCCGAAGGGACTTGCGGGGATGCCGGGTCCGTCGGTGGAGAGGTAGGCCCCCAGGTTGGCCAAGGATCGAACCTCGATGGCGAGAATCGTCCCGTCGGTCAGGGCGGCCAGTCGCACGTCCTGGATGTGATCTCGGCCGTGGGTCGTCACCTGGAAGT
>JAZFPV010000145.1:0-2684 GCA_036444795.1 Thermoplasmata archaeon | reverse complement strand
CCGGAACCAGTCCTCCAGGGACGGTGCGTACAGGCTGTATGAAGTCAACCAGTTGATCGAGGGGAAGTGGCGGCGCTCCTTGAGTTTCGTATCCAGGGCCCAGAAGACCTTCGTGATGCGGAGGGTGCCCTGCGTCACCGGCTCGGAGAAGTCCCCGCCGGCAGGCGAGACGGCGCCGACGACGGAGATGCTCCCTTCCTCCCCCGAGAGCGTCGTGACCCGTCCGGCCCGTTCATAGAATTCGGAGAGCCTGGCGGAGAGGTAGGCGGGAAAACCCTCCTCGCCGGGCATCTCCTCAAGCCTTGAGGAGATCTCCCGCATGGCTTCGGCCCAGCGACTCGTGCTGTCGGCCATGAGTAGAACGTGGTAGCCCATGTCCCGGTAGTACTCGGCGAGCGTGATGCCGGTGTATACGGAAGCTTCCCGGGCAGCAACTGGCATGTTGCTGGTGTTGGCCACCAGGACGGTCCGCTCCATCAGAGGCGCGCCGGTGTAGGGGTCCACGAGCTCGGGGAAGTCCCGAAGGACCTCAGTCATCTCGTTGCCCCGCTCGCCGCAGCCGATGTAGAGGACGATCTTCGCGTCCGACCAACGGCTCAGCTGATGACCTGCGATCGTCTTTCCAGTCCCAAACCCTCCCGGAATCGCGGCAGTGCCGCCCTTCGCCAAGGGAAAGAAGAAGTCGAAAACGCGTTGTCCTGTGATCAGAGGAATGCTCGGGGTAAGGCGTTCCCGGACCGGACGGGCTCGACGTACGGGCCACGTCTGCATCGGCTGGAGGTCGACTCCGTCGTTCAGGCTGACAACGACGTCGTCGACGTTCACCGTGCCCTCCCGGACCTCCTTGACGGTGCCTTGGACGTTCGGCGGGGCCAGGACCCGATGCTCCACGTGTTCTGCTTCGGGAACGGTCCCGATGACCTGGCCTCCGGTGACTTCGTCTCCCTTCTTCACTTTGGGCTCGAATTCCCATGCCTTCGCTCGGTCGAGTGCATTCGCCCGGACGCCGCGGAGGATGTAGTCCCCCATCCGGTCGGCGAGCGTCGGAAGAGGTCGCTGCACCCCGTCGTAGATGCTGCCTAAGAGACCGGGACCCAGCTCGACAACGAGGGGCTGTCCCGAGTCCACGACCTTCTCCCCCGGTCGCAGTCCGCTCGTCTCCTCGTAGACCTGGATGATTGTCTTGTCACCGGCGAGGCCAATGACCTCTCCCATGAGCTCCTCCTCCCCGGTAAACATGACATCGTACATCCGGGCCTGGAGCCCCGTGGCCGTGACGACGGGCCCCGCGACCCGAAAGATCTCCCCTGTCCTCCCCGCTTTGGCCATGTCCACACCTACGTCGTCTGAAAGAGATCGATCCCGATGGCCCGCTTAACCTTGGTCCGAAGGTCCTCCTCCTCCGCGCCTCCCACGGCGATGACCACCGGCTGCGGCACCACCTCGAGGCGCCGCCGGAGACCCGCGGGCAGGCCGGCCAACTCGTCGCTGCGGAGCACGAGGATGGCCACGTCCTCGTCCCCTAAGAGCTCGTCTACCGCCTTCTCCAGCTCGCCGGGCGACGTGCCGACGGCCTTCCGAATGCCCGCCAGGCGGAAACCCAACACGAAGTCCTCGCTCCCCACCACGGCGATTTCCATCTAGACCACCAACAACTCGCGGATCTGCTCGACGTCCAGTCCACTCTCCTTCCCCCGCGCCACGATTCGGATGTTCTCAACCTCGCGGGTCTTCGCAATCAGGTAGTCCAGGACCGGGAGGATGGACAGGGGGTGTAGGTTGGACCCTGTGCTCGCTTGATCGAGGAGCCACTTCTCCATGGCACGGATGCCTCGGGCGAGATCACCTCCGTCCTCTTGCAGGTACGGGGCGAGGACATCGTGGTAGGGGGTGTCGCGTAGACGCGGAAGGACGGCCGGAAGGTCGAGTTGGGCCATCTCCCGCAGGTCCGGTCGACGGACATATCCGCCCTTAGGGATGAACAGCTGCCGTGTTTGGATGTCCTCCACCCCCAGGACCCGAAGGAGGGTCTTCAGGTTCACCACATCGATCTCCAAGCGTACGAAGTTATGGAAGAGGGTCGTCGGCTCCGAAGAGGGGGGAATCACGTCGAGGAGGTGCTCGTAGTAGAGGCGGTCCAGGAGGTCCTCGTAGGGGGCGAGCGTGGTGATCTCTTTCGGCGCCGCGGTGAGACCCAGGACCGCGTGGTGGTACGGCGTGTCCTCCAAACCCTCCACGACCTCCTCGATGGTCTCGAACGCGACCAGCCGTTCCAGGAATGCCAGGCTCAGGCTCCCCGCCGGGATCACATCCTCTAGGATTTCCTCAGCCGCCGCTCCGTAGAACTTTCCCCGGAGGATCGTCTTGACGTTCCAGACGTCCCAGCGACCCAGGTAATACCCGATCATGTCCCGGAGGGGTCCCTCCGAAAACCGGATGATTTGGCTGAACACGGTGGCTAGGTTGTCCCGGGTGGCCATCTCCACGAGGTCCACGCCGTCGTATCGCGCGCCAAGGGCCAGCATCTCATCGTGGTACTGCCCCTCCCCCAGGAAACGGGCGATCGCCGGGATGCCCATCTGCAAGAGCCGCTCGTACGTCTCTCGCGGCAAGAGGAGGGACTTCTTGGCCTTGACCCGCGCAGTGACATAGGGGTAATTGCCCCGGTCGATGGGGAGCCGGTC
>JAZFPV010000144.1:0-2131 GCA_036444795.1 Thermoplasmata archaeon | reverse complement strand
CACGATCCAGTTGGTCATCAGGCCGCCGTAGGAGCCCCCCGTAACCCCCATGCGCTCCGGGTCGACCCAGCCGCGGTCCACGGCGTAATCAACGGCCTCCATCAGATCCTTGTAATCCCGGTCCCCGGAGTCTCCCACGATCCACGCGGAGAAGTCCTCCCAGTATCCCTGGGAGCCTCGGGGGTTTGTGTAGAGGACGTGGAAGCCCCGGGCCGCGAGAAGGTGGAACTCGAGCTCGAAAGCGTGGCCGTAGGTCGTCCGGGGGCCTCCATGGATCTCCAGGACGCCGGGGCGCCGCCCCCGCCCGCCCCGCAAGACCCACCCCTCGATCGGGTGCCCGTCGCTCGCCTCGAACCGGAAGGCCTGGGGTTTGCGCAGACGCAGGCGCGCCAGAAGCCGGTCGTTGAAGCGGGTGAGGCGGCGTTCCACCCCGTCGTGGCGGAGGAAAATATCGGCCAAGGTCGTGTCCGTCATGGCCGCGTAGGCGAGGACGCCATGATCGGCGGAGAAGCTGTAGCCTTCCAGGCTCATGTCCCCCTGCGTCGCGGTCTCGATGGCGCCATCCAGGCGGACCGTATAGAGATGGCAAGACCCCTTATCCGTAGCCCCGAATGTGAGGGCCTCCCCATCGGGGGTCCACCGGAGGGGGAGCTCGACTCCGTGCGCTCGGCTGTCGCTGTTCAGTTGATTGCCCACCGAGCGGTCCAGTGCCTCCGTGAGGTTCCTCGCCCCCCCCTCCAAGTCGGAGACCCACACATCTTGGTTCGTCGCAAGACGCCGTCGGAGATCGTGGCCGACGAACGCCACCTGCTGGCCGTCGGGAGACCAGCGAACCGCCCCGATGGGACCCTTGCCCTCGGTGAGCCGGTCCGGGTCGCCTCCCTTGGTGGGGACCACGTACAGGTCCTTCCTGAACGTGTAGTCTGCATCCGGCGCGGTGTTGGCCCCAAAGGCAACCTGCCTCCCATCGGGCGATACGTCGAACCCGGTGATGTCGAAGGCGCCCTTCGAAACCTGGGTCGGCCGCCTCTGTCCGAGGCCGATGCGGTAGAGGTGACGCCATCGGTCATGGAAGAATCCCAGGTCGTTGAGCTTGTAGAAGAGCCGGTCGACCACCTTGACGTCGCTGTCCCCCTCCTTCACCTCCTTGGTCCGCGATGCGAAGAAAAGCTGGCGTCCGGAGGGGTGCCATCTTAGGCCCTCAAACCCGCCGAGGCGCTTCTTCTTCTCGAAGGCGTAAAGGATCCGGGCCTCCCCGCCCGCCACGGGGAGGACTTCCAGGCGAACCCCCTTCTTGGTCCCGTAGGTGAAAGCGAGCTGACTCCCGTCGGGGGACCAGCGAGGGGTTCCGCAACGCCCGGTTCGATGGGTCAGGGCCCGCGAACGGCCGTCTCGCCAGATCCAAAGGTTGCCGGTGTATTCCTCGTTCTTCTTGTCGCGTTTCGGACGGGTCACGACGAAGACAACCGCCTTCCCGTCGGGAGAGACCTCCGGGTCGGAGACGAAGGTCAAGCGGTTGAAGATCTGGGGTTCGAGAGACCTCTTCCGGGCCATGGGTGGCCAAGGAGAGGACGGTCTTAAATCTCGACTCGGGTCAGCCGGGCGGGGGCATGGTTGGCGGGGCGGGGGGCATCTCCGTCGGCCGCCTACGCATCCGCCCACGATTGATGATCCAGAGGACGAGGCCGATGATGAACACGATGAAGCCCACAAACCCTAACAGGAGGCCTGCACCCGCCAGGAGGCTAGAATTGACGTCGAAGGCGTCGATGGCGGACAGGACGGTCACCGTCCGGTTTCCTGTGTTCTGAATCACGAGCGTGTAGACGCCCGCCTCGGTCGCAAGGTGTTGGGCCGTTAGAGGATTCCCGCTGTTCACCGTTGCGCTGTTCACAGAACCGCCGACGGGCAACTGAATAAAGACGGAAACCTCGTCTCCTGCGGCGAAGTTCTCAATCGCCACCAGGTAACCCAGGATCGCCCCGGTCTGAGCCTGAACGGTGCGATTCTCATGCTCGCCGACTGTAATGGAGGTGGAAGTCGGCGAAAAGCCCGCGATGAAGCTCGCGGTCCCGAAGGCCAGGAGGCCAATCCCCACAAGAAGGAGGACGCCCCCAATGATCATGATCCA
>JAZFPV010000143.1:0-3436 GCA_036444795.1 Thermoplasmata archaeon | reverse complement strand
GACCAGATCATCTCACGAACGGTGCGGCGCGATGTGGCCTTCGGGTTAGAGAACCTGGGCTGGGAGAAGGGCGCCATCGCGCAAAGAGTAGGCCAAGCTCTCGAGGCCGTGGGAATGGGCGGGCTCGGAGATCAGGCCACGTCGTCGTTGAGTGGAGGGCAAAAGCAGCGCCTCGCCTTGGCCGGCGTTCTCGCCATGCGCCCGCATGTGCTCCTCCTCGACGAACCCGCCTCCGAGCTTGATCCTCTGGGGCGACGAGACATCCTGGGAACCCTCGAGCGTCTCGTTCGAAAGAGGAGAAGGGCGATGATCATCACCGACCACCGTCTCGGGGATCTCGTCGGTTTCGTGGACCGGATCGTGGTCCTGCACCAAGGCCGAATCGCCTTTGAAGGGGCCCCGCGGAAGGTCATGGCCCGGCCCGAGTTGGAGGAGTTGGGGGTCGAGGTCCCGCCGGCCGTGCGTGTGTGGCGTCGTCTCAAGCGACAGGGATTCGCCCTTCGATGTCCCCTGACCTCGGAGGAACTGGTAGACGAGTTGGTCCCGCACAGGAGGAACTTATCTGATGCCCTCAAAGCCGCTGCTTAGCCTCCGCGATGTGCACTATGTCTACCCCGGCGGGACCGCCGCGATTCGCGGCATCAGCCTCGAAGTCTTGCCGGGGGAGCGGATCGCATTGCTCGGTGAGAACGGCTCAGGAAAGACGACACTCGCTCGACTCTTGGTCGGGATTTTGAGGCCTTCCAAGGGATCGATTTGGCTCGGCAAGGCGGCTTATGCTCACCTAACGACCCATGAGATTGCTCGAGAGGTCGGCCTCGTGTTCCAGAACCCCGACCATCAGATCTTCCTGGAGCGCGTCTGGGATGAGGTAGCGTACGGGCCCAACAACTACGGACTTACCACCGCCGAGCTGGAGGAACGAGTGCGCACCGAGCTTCGTGCGTTTGACCTGTGGGAGGACCGGTATCGACTTCCGGCCTCTCTGAGCGGGGGGGAGCGGAAGAGTGTCACGTTGGCCTCAAGTTTCGCCATCCGTCCGCGCGTTCTGTTGCTCGATGAGCCGACGAAGGGTATGGACTACGGCCGCAAGCGTCACTTGGCGCGGATGGCGGAGCGACTGACCGCGGAGGGCAGAACGGTCTTCTTCATCACCCACGACGTAGACTTTGCCTATGAGTCGACCGAAAGGGCGATCGTTCTGCGACGGGGCCGCGTGCTTCTGGAGGGCCGGACGGAGGACGTGTTGAGCGGGTCCGAGGTGGCACAGGCCGGGTTGCACACCGCGACCGCCCCCCGCTTGCTTGCGACGTTACAAGAGAGGGGGATCTCGCCCGACTCCGCTCTCTACCGGGAGGTCCAACAGCTAGTGGAGGCGGTCATCTGAGCACCGCCCTCGAGGCCTTCCGGTACCAAGAGGCCGACACCCCGCTCCATCATCTCGATCCTCGCGCAAAGCTGTTGATCGTCGCCGGCCTCGTGGTCTTTCTTTGGCTCTGGTGGGAGCTCGGGGTGGTCCTTCTTGCCCTGATTCCGTTGACCCTTCTGATCCTCATTGGTCGGCTGGGTCGTCCCCTCGCAGGCGCAATTCGGCTCTATGCCCTCCTGGGCCTCCTGCTGGTGCCCTTGAACGCACTCCTTCACTCCGCCTTTACCTTCCCCCCTGGCCAGTCCGAGGTCCTCCTGACCTTTGCGGCGTCGGGCGTGCCTCTCCTCGAGGGGTTGGTCATCACGCGCGGGGCTCTCGAATTCAGCCTTCTGGTGTACGCCCGCTTGGTCCTCCTGCTCATGGCGACGAGCATCTTCTTTCTCACGACGAGCCTCGATGATTTGGAGGCCCTCCTCCTGTCGCTCAAGGTCCCGTATTTCTTCGTATTGACTCTCAGCCTCGCCTTCCGCTTCCTTCCGACCCTCGGGGAGGAAACCACGCGGATCCGTGAGGCGCAGATGGCCCGCGGCCTTGACCTCGAATCGGGAAGCCGCCTCCGACGGCTGTGGCGCGCGGGCATTCCCCTCCTGCTTCCCTTGTTCGTCAGCGTCCTCCGTCGCTCCGTCCGACTCGGGGAAGCGATGGAGGCGCGCGCCACCTTCGCCTTCCCCAACCGAACGAACACCGTCGATCTCAAGGTCCGTCGCAGAGATGTGGGGGTTGTCGTGGCGACCATCGGGCTTCTCGCCGTTGCCTTCGTGTTCCGGTTCGTAGGCGGGTCGGTCTAGGCTCCGCTCGCAAGCGTTGGCGATGTCTTAGGCCAGGACTACCGCGAGAAGACCAACCACGAATGCGGCCACGGCGAGGACGTCCACTCGCGTGAACCGCTCCCGGAGAAGCGTGGTGGCCACGAGGACCGTGATCACGGGATACGCCCCCGTCAGGGCGGCCACCAATGAGGCGGGGCCGTCGACCAAGGCAAGCGTGAAGAGGATGACGGCCCCGGACCCCATCGCGATCGTCAGCGCGGGCCAGGCGAGGAGCCGTCTTTCCCGTAGGATCCGGCCTGATGTCCGGGCTCGGATAATGAGCAGCAGCGGGATCCCCACCATCAAGTCGGAGAGACCGAAGTAGAAGAAGGTCGTCCCTTCACCGAGTTCCGTCACGGCGACCTTCACGAGGAACCCCCAGACGCCCCATAACAGGAACGAGAGGAGCACGAGGATTGTCAGCAACCGACCTCCGGTCCCTGCCGTCTCCCGCTCTGTCCGGCCCAGGAGGACGGCGGAACCCAACAGGAGCAGGATCCCGAGCCCTTGGGCAAGGCTGATCGTCTCACCTAGGAAGACTACAGCCAACAGGACCGTGATCACCGGGTAGCCCGCGATGATGGTCCCCACCCGCGAGATACTGCCCCGGGCGATGGTCTCGTAGTACGCGACGAAGCCCAACATGCCGGTGAGACCGGCTCCTAGACCCAGAAGGAGACCCCGGCCGCCTCCAAGGGAGGGGGCGCCGAAGGCCACGTAAATCGACAAGAAAACCGCGGCTTCTCCTAGCGCAACCATGGCGGCCATCTTGCGGGGGCCTAGGGCACTCACACCCCGCTTCGCAGCGACCTGACCCAGTCCCCAGCCTAAGGTGGCACCTAGAGAGAGGTAGACCCAAAGTTCAACCATGCGCGATGCGGACGGACCGTCAGAGGCGCGTCACCTGGAGCTTGCCCTCCGGCGACACGATGACCTCGTACAACTCCTCATCCGTTCCGTGGTAGTCCGCCTTGTAGAGCTCGTCAGAATTCCACCACACGGGCTTCAGATCCACGGGACGAATGGTCCACTCCTTGAAGTTAGGGAGGAACTTACGGAGTTCGTCCTCCAGCTCGCGAAACTGCTCGTGAAGCTCGCGAATGCTCTCCTTCATCCGCTTCAATCCCTGGACCTGATCCGCGCGCAGGGGACCATCCACAACCGTCTTCATTTCCTCACCAACCGTGGCCGATCCATT
>JAZFPV010000142.1:0-4684 GCA_036444795.1 Thermoplasmata archaeon | reverse complement strand
CGCGCGATGGAGAACCCTACGACTCCGGCACGTCATCGGCTTTCGGAGTGGTTCCGGCCCCCAGGCGCCGTGTCCTGTTGATGATCTCCTTGGTCGTAAACCAGGTGTTGGGGATGTACACTATGTGGCCCTCCTTCGTCTCCAGAATGGTCGTCCGAATTTTGGTCTTAAGCACCTTCCCCTCAATCTTGCCCACTTTGATCGTGTCGCCTGGGTAGAAGGGCTTGTCGGCCTGGACGAGGAGGCCCGAGGTCACGTTCTTGATGATGTCCGACAAGGCGAAGCTGAGGGCGATGCTGAAGGCACCCAGGCCGAGGACCAGGGCCGTCAGGTCCATGCCCAAAGCCGCGAAGACCACGAAGACGCCGACAATGTAGACGAGGAGCCTCGACGCGCTGACGAGGCTCTTCTCAATATCCTCCGGGAAGTCCGTTCTCTGAAAGGCGCGGGCCAGAAGGGCGCTCACGACGTTTGCGGCGAGATAGATTACGATGGCCAACACGACGGCCGTCAGAATCGCAGTGAGCCGAAAGCCGAAGATGACCACGCTTCCCAGGTCGATGCCGAAGATCCCAGGAACGAAGAGAAGGCCGACGACCCAGACCAAGTAGGTGGAGGTCTTCGCGATCCTCCTTTCCATGTCCTCAGGAAAGGGCGTTCGCTTGAAGGCGTTCGTCAAGGCCGAGCGGACGAGTCTTCCTGCCACAAAAATGGTGAGGACGATGGCAACCAAGAGGAGTAGTCGCCACACCGTCAGCCCAATGAACGGAACGACCATATCGAGGAACGTTCTGACCATCTCGAGGAACGTTCTAACCGTATCGAGGAACGTCTCGACCTGCAGGGTGGGCACCCAGATCGCGGGTTCTTGCACCTAGCTCCCCCCGGGCAACCGGAGAGGGCATAAGGTACTTGTAACTCTCCATCGGCGGGTATTGTGGATCCCGTCGGCTCCGTAACCTGATTCACTCTGTAGTGGCGCCAGGAGTAGGATCCAGTCGGATGGGACTTCAGGTTCTCAGGGTGCCCGCTGAGATTGGAACGCCACACGCGCTCTCCGGCGCGACCTCACGACCCTTCACCATAAGCAGGCTCGGAATACCAGCACGATAGCGGGAGCAAGAGTCGCGCTCGAATGCTCTCCACGGACAGTGTTCCGAGGTAGATTCGCGACGCTAACCAATGAAGGGAGAACGAACATCCGTCGGGGGAGCGTTCACATTCGACGTCGCCCCATCATTCCCCCCTTCTTGCTAGAAACTGGCTCTTCCGACTCAGTAAATGGGTTCTACCTGTACAGGAGTAACCAGAGTCTTCATGGGCGTTTGCCTAAACCTAATTATAGGCCCATCCATCAGCGAGTTGAAGGGGGCTCCATGGCGGGGAAGATGCTTGCGGCGGTCAAAACCAAACCCCAACCTGGGGCCATCGAGCTGCAAGAGGTACCCCGACCCGAGCCGAAGTCTCACGAAGCCCTGATTCGGGTGAAGATCGCTTCGATCTGTGGCACCGACGTGCACATTCACGATTGGGACGAATGGGCCCAGGCCCGCATCCACCCTCCCCTGATCCAGGGCCACGAGTTCGCCGGCGAGGTGGTGGAACTCGGCAGAGACGCCAGCTTGGTCAACGTGGGGGACTACGTCTCCGCGGAGGGGCATATCGCGTGCAACACCTGCTACCAGTGCAGGACAGGCAACGCCCACGTATGTCGCAACGTTCAGATCATTGGGGTGGACCGGGATGGGGCCTTCGCCGAGTACCTTGTGGTGCCCGAAGAGAATCTCGTCATCAACCCGGACACCCTGCCCTTGGAGATGGCCACCATCCAGGATCCCTTCGGGAACGCCGTCCAGACCGTTTTTTCCGCCGACGTGCCGGGGAACTACGTCGCCATCTTCGGCCTGGGACCGATCGGCCTCATGGCGGTGGCCTTGTGCCGTGCGGTGGCCGCGGGGAAGATCTTCGCCATTGGCCATCGGAATGAGTACCGCTTGAAGCTCGCGGAGAAGTTGGGCGCAGACTTCGTGCTTCGCTCCGACGCCAGCCTCTCCGAGACCATCGCTCGGGAGACGGAGGGACGGGGCGTGGACCACGTCCTGGAGATGTCGGGGAGCCCCGAGGCTTTCAACCTCGGCCTGAAGATTGTCCGGCCCGCAGGGGGTGTCCACGTCCTTGGGATCTACCCCGAGCCTTTCTCCGTCGACGTCTCCTCGGACATCGTGACCAAAGCGGTCAGCGTCCATGGCATCCACGGTCGCCTGATGTACCAGACGTGGTATCGGATGGCGGGGCTGCTAACCTCGGGACGTCTCGACCTGTCGCCCATTATCACCCACCGCTTCGCGTTCCGGGACTTCCCGGAGGCCATGGATGTGGTGAAGTCGGGCCAGGCGGGGAAGGTCGTGCTCTACATGGAGGAAGGAGCCTGATGGACCCGACGGGGTTCCTTCGAGAGGAGTACGAGCGGCTGACCGAAGCCGACCTGGATTGGAAACTTCGAGTCCTCGAAGGTCCTTCCGCCCCCCACGGCGTCGTGGACGGCCGTGAGGTCCTCATCCTTTGCTCCAACAACTACCTCAACCTCAGCAACCATCCCAAGGTCAAGGAGGCCGCCAAGCGGGCCATCGACGAGTTCGGGGCGGGCTCCGGCTCCGTCCGACCTATCGCCGGCAACATGACGATCCATGAAGAGTTGGAACGAAGGATCGCCGGCTTTAAGCGCGCCGAAGCAGCTTTGGTGTACTCCGCGGGCTTCACCGCCAACTCGGGCCTCATCCCCCAGCTTGTGGAGAAGGGAGACGTGGTCATCAGCGACGAGCTGAACCACGGGAGCATCATCGACGGCGTGCGGCTGACCAAGGCAGATCGGATGATCTACGCTCACGCCGACGCGGGGGACCTCGAGCGGGCCCTCCGCGAGGCGCAGGACGCAGGCCATCGGCGAGTTCTCATCGCCACCGACGGTGTATTCAGCATGGACGGGGACCTCGCTCCCGTGGACGAGATCGTCAAGTTGGCCGAGGAATTCGATGCGATGACCTACGTGGACGACGCCCACGGCGAGGGCGTTCTCGGGGAAGGCGGCCGCGGCATCGCGTCCCACCTCGGGGTGGAGGGTCGCGTGGACGTGGAGATGGGGACCTTCTCGAAGGCGTTCGGAGTCGTGGGCGGATACGTGGCCGGTAGTGAGGACCTCCGGAACTTTGCCCTGAATAAGTCCCGCACCTGGCTGCTGTCGGGCTCGCACCCGCCTGCGGTGGCTGCCGCCTGCATCGCCTCCATCGACGTCCTGGAGGCAGAGCCCCAGTGGGTGCGGCAACTCTGGGAGAACACCCTCTACTTCAAGAAGGCCCTCGACGACCTGGGGTTCGACATCGGTATCAGCAAGACCCCGATCACCCCCGTGATCGTGGGGGAGAGTTCCGTGGCCAAGGACCTCAGCGACCGTCTCTTTCGGGACGGGATCTTCGCCCTGCCGATTATTTTCCCCATGGTCGCCCGCGATCGGGCCCGGATTCGAACGATCATGAACGCCGCCCTGACGCGGGAGGACCTGGACACGGCGCTTGGAGCCTTCGAGAGAGCAGGGAAGGCGCTGAAGATTCTTTGAGGGCCCCATGCGGGGTCCCAGGAAGCCTCTAATAGCGCGCGCGGGTCGATGTCACCATGGTCCTCGCGCGGGTGGAGGTCCGGTTAAAACACGGGGTGGCCGACCCGGAGGGCGACAACACCCTCAAGGCCCTCAACCTCCTCGGCTTCGAGCAGGTGGCCGCTGTCCGCTCCATCAGAACCTTCGAACTGGACCTGCAGACTGAGGACGACGCTCAGGCCAGGCAGGACCTGGAGGCCATGTGCAGGCGCCTCCTCGCGAACCCTGTCATTCACGATTACGCCTTCGAGCTGGTTCCACAGGAGGCCGCGGAGGCCCGGTGACGCCCTTGGGCTCCCTTCTCTCCCGGGAGAACCGGGGATTTGGCCCTACTCTTCCTGCGGCGGCGCCGACTGAAAGATCGCCAGAGTGGTGCCCTCGGGATCCGTGAAGACCGCCCACCAGCCCCGTCCGGGCATTTCGACCGTGGGACCGATGACCTCGCCTCCCGCGGCCTCGATCTCTTTGGACTTCGCTTCGATGTCGTCCACCAGGATGTAGTTCAGGGCGCCCTTGTCGAACTGACCTTCTTGCGGGACGAACAGACCCCCACTAGGGCCGTTCGCCGTCTCAAACAGAGTGTAGTCCATCTCGGGGACGTCCTGGAACTTCCATCCAAAGAGGTCTCCGTAGAACTTCTTCGCGCGGTCCCTGTCTTTGACGGGCAACTCGATGTGGACGATGCTACCGGGTTTGAGTGCTTCTTCCATTACCTTCGCTCCGCAACGCGATTCACCTGCTCCTCCCCCTTAAGTCATCCCCCGGGGAGAGTCTTTTCTCGGATTCAAGGCACTCATTGCATGGAACCAATGGCAACCGGTACAAGCAGGAGCATCAACTCCTCTTCCAAACCAGCCCACCCAAGAAGACTTCTGATGACCCTCGTCCAACCTTCACGTCAGACAGCGATTGGTCGTCCCGTTAGCCCCATTAAGAAAAATGTGTCAGGCAAATCCTTCCTAAGGTTAATTAGCCCGCGCTCTTATGAAAGCGAGGCACAGCGGTGGGTGAACTGATTCGTCGGGTGAGGGT
>JAZFPV010000141.1:0-2189 GCA_036444795.1 Thermoplasmata archaeon | reverse complement strand
GAGCGATCGTACAGACCATGGGTCGCCCTCCTGGGAGTGGCGACCGTGCTTCTTCTCGCGATTCTCCTTCCTCCCCTTGACTCCATTCTAGGGAGCCACGAGGGCCTTCATCACCTGCAGCACGGCCTGTCCCTCGTCCTCGGCATGGGGACGGGGTGGGCGAGTTATCAGCTCGTAACCACCATGGCGATTCGGGGGACCGGAGGCTCACAGACGCTCGCCCGCGACCTCCTCATTGCGGGGCGTCGGGCCAACCCGGGCGGCTTCGTCTCCCTCGGGATGGCGGCCGGTCTGCTAATCTTCTGGCATATTCCGTTCTTCTTTAACCTCGCCGTGTTGGATGGGACCGTCCACATCCTGGAGCACTTCTCCTTCATCCTCGCGGGCGGAGGGGTCGGGTTTGGCCTCGCCCTGATGAGCAAGTGGACCCGTCTCGGTGCTCTCCTCGTGACCGTGCTCGGGGCCCTGTTCCTCTCGGTCTTCCTGGTGGTCTTCGAGCTCCACGTCTACGAGGTGTACCCCCGGGAGCACGAAGTCATCTTTGGCGTGGCGATGATCTACGTGATGATGCCGCTGATGATCTACGTCGTGTACCGGTTCCTCGTCGAGCAGGTGAGCTGACGAGCAGATGGATCACCGACCTTCCTTGTGACCCTTACCAGCTTAAGCCAGGACGTCCTCGACGCAGAGGTGAGGCGGGCTGAGATCCTTGCCGCGCTTGTAGCCGCTTCCCTTCTTCTCCTCCCCGGCGCGGGGGCCCACGGTCCGGGTGCCGTGTCGACCCACATGGAGGGGTCCCTCGGCCTCGGTCCCAGCGGAACCCCGGGCGATTCGGCGCTCTTGGCCCTCTCCGGCCTGGGTGAGGCGGAAGCGGGGGACGAACTCCGGTACTTCTGGGAGGCCAACGCGGGCCAAGGGCCCGTCGTCCGCTTTGCGATTCTTCAGGCGTTGCCGACTTCGACTCCCGTCCCCGTCCATCGGATGACCGCCGCCACGGCCACCGAGCGGTGGATGATCCCGGCTTCCGCGGAGTACACGGCCTCTTGGGAAAACCCGAGTGGCGAGACGGTCACCGTTTCCTACTTGTTTGAGATCCTGCCCCCGTTGGCCTCTTCCGCCCTTGCCGATTGGCACATCTATCTCGGACTGGGTGTCGCAGGGGTTGCCTTGGCACTCCTCTTCTTCTGGAGCGGGCGACGGAAGCAGGCGGCGGCTGGCCCCGCGGAGCCGGGAGAGGAGACCGGGCCACAGGAGAGGTAGCCGTTACCGCCCCGGAATTCCGTACATGCGTCCTTTCCAGGCCACTCCCTCCCCCCGCAGATACCGCCGTGCGGAGTCCAGAAGGATGCCCATCACGATCACCGTGGCGATAGGGGCGAGAAGGGCGTACGCCACGGGGACGCCCATGAACGCGTACGCCAGCGCCACTCGCATCCAGAGAAGCGCCATCAACCCGACTCCAACGAACAGCAGGAGGCTGAGGCCCTGGGAGGCGAAGACGACCAGTCCGGCAAGCAGCAGGACAAGCGGAAGAATCACACCGACGAAGAGGCCTGCGGTATTCCAGACGACGCGCCCGAGGCGGAAGTCCAACCCGGGAAACGCATTCTTCGTGAAACCCTGCCAGATCGCTCCGAGGCTGTCATACATGCGCACCTGCAGGAGACGCCTGCTGTCCGCCATGCAGAGACGGAGCCCGGATTCCTTCACCCGAAGGGCAAAACGATAGTCCTCATCGACCCGCTCCCGAACCGATTCATGTCCTCCGATGGCCTCATAGGAGGCGCGAGGAAACAGGAGGTACTGGCCATTGGCCACCGCCCACCTCTTGTCCGGACGGTTCACCCACGCCCCTCGATGGCTGAGGCCAATGAGGAAGATCATGAACGGAAGAACCGTTCGCTCCCAGAAGGATTCCACCAGGAGGTGTGGATAGAGGGTCAGGAGGTCGAGATCCTCTTGGAGAAGGTAAGCCACGGTCTTGCGAACGAGCCCCGGGCCGTGAACGGTGTCGCCGTCCGTGAAGAGGAGGACATCCCCTCGGGCCCGCTCTGCCCCCTGCTTACACGCCCAATTCTTGCCGACCCATCCTTTCGGGAGCGGGGGCTCCTCGATGAGATGGATCCGATCGCGGTACTCCTCCAGGACCTCCCGCGTGCCGTCGCTGGAACCCCCCTCGACGACGAGAA
>JAZFPV010000140.1:0-2351 GCA_036444795.1 Thermoplasmata archaeon | reverse complement strand
GAATGACCAACGACCCGAGTACCCGGGTCTACGTGCCCCTCTCGAAGATCGGGACCATCTCAATTCGGGATCGGACGGTGGACGGGCCAAAGGGCCCCGGACCCGGCCCCGCGGCTGTCGTCGCCTGCGGGAAGCTGGTCGTTCGCGCAGCTTAGATGGCCTTGAAGTGGAGGATGTCCAGGAGAGAGCCCTGGCGGAGACCGCGGGGCAGGTACACCACCTCCACCTCCATGCCCCGGTGCACATCGTCCACCGGCAGGTCCACGGTGTGGATGAGGCCCCCGGTCGCCCCAGGGAAGCGGACCATGGCCAAGACCTTGGGACGGGCGAGCTTCTCCCCCTTCTCGTCCACGTACGCCACGGTGATGGCGTCGACCCGGCCTTTGTTGGGGATCTCTTCCCACTCGTTGAGCTCGGAGAAGCAGGTCTCGCAGTAGAGGCGCGGCGGCAGGTAGGTCACGTCGCACTCGGGGCAGTAGGTGCCCATGAGACGCTCGTTGTCCCGGATCTCCCGGAAGAAGCGGTCTCCGGCAACGCCCGCGGTGTAGACATAGAGGGCCTCCATGTTCCCCTTCCGGCGCCGGTACTCCTCTCCCACCGCTTCCCCCCTACACCGGCTTGAAGTAGCGGATGTCCGTGACCGCCCCTTCCCGCTCCTTCTTGGGCTTCCACACGGCCTTCACCCGCATCCCGATCGCCAACTCCTTCTCCTCCACCTCGCCCAAGAAGTGCATGAAACCCATCCGCTCCGAGGCCCCGTCGATGGAGATGACCCCCACGTAGACGGGCTCCTCCAGTCGTTGCGCGTCGGTGTCCAGGTAGGAGATGGAGTACGTTTCCACCTTGCCCGTGTTCTTCAGGCGAACAAACTCGCCCGTCCGCACGAAGTGCTCCTGGCAGAAGGAACGCGGCGGGAAGAACACGGTGTCGTCGACGTCGCACCTCCGTCCGATCAGGTGGCCCTCTTGGAGCTCCTCCAGGAACCGTCCGATGGATTCACCCGCGCTCCACGCGTATTTGGCTTCAGGCCGCCACTCCGCCGTCGCCACCTTGCCCTCCGCGACATCGGCCGCCGTCAGCGGGGTCCCCGGCCACTTCGGTTGCATCGTCTCACGCCCTCATGACCATCACGCTGGAGAACTGCATCAGGTCGCCCCAGGCCTGGCAGACCCCCACCTGCGGGCTCCCGGGGACCTGACGCCGATCCGCCTTCCCCGCCAGCTGCCAATAGATTTCGCCCGCCTTGATGCCCATCGTAGCCGCGATGGGGTTGCCCACCCCCATCAAGCCCCCCGAGGGGCACGTCGGAAGCTCCCCGTCCCGTTGGGTCACCCCCTCGCGGGTCAGCGTCGGGGCCTCACCCTTATCCGCCAACAGGAGGCCCTCCAGGTGGTGGAGCTCCTTGTAGTCGAAGGGGTCGTACGGCTCCACCACGTCGACCTCCTTCCGTGGGTTCTCAATCTTCGCCATGCGGTAAGCCTGCTGCGCGGCTCGCGCGACATACTCAGGGAAGGCCAGGTCCCGATTCGTCCACATCGTGGAGTCGATGCACCATCCCACCCCCGAGATCCACACGGGGGTCTCGCTGACCCGCCGCGCGACCTCCTCGCTGGCGAGGACGAGGGCCGAAGCGCCGTCGCTGGGCGGGCTGATGTCGAGCCGCTGGACGGGCCAGGCCATCATCTCCGAATTGAGGACGTCGTCGATCGTGATGTTCGGGTCCGCGAGCTGGGCAGCCGGATGGTCCACCGCGTTCCGTTTGTTTTTGACGGCCACGCGCGCAATGTCCGCCTTGTCGATGTTGTACACCGTCATGTAGCGGTTCATCTCCATGGCGAAGATCCACACCAAGTTGGGTTTGAGGGGCCGATCAAGGATGGGGTCCCAG
Organism: Thermoplasmata archaeon; assembly: GCA_036444795.1. GTDB lineage: Archaea > Thermoplasmatota > Thermoplasmata > RBG-16-68-12 > JAJISG01 > JAJISK01. Next base: position 463 of record JAZFPV010000140.1, on the reverse strand, counting down.
ATATTCGCGAAGGCATACTGGGGGTGCGGCGTGATTGACGACATCTTCTCCTCGTTGACCACGAGAACGACGTCCGCCAGGCCGGAGGCCACATGCCACCAGCCGGCGATGGGGGAGAAGCACGCCGTCCCGCCGCCCGTGTAGACCCGCATGTAGGGCTTCCGTACCCCCCCAGCTCCGTCGAGGAGGTACTCCCCCTTCATGTGGACCCCGTCAAAGGCATCGGGCGCGGACCCCGATACCACCGCATCCACCTGATCGATTCCTAAATTCGCTTCTTCCAGGGCCATGTGGGCGGCCTGGAAGGCCATCTCCTTCCCCGTCTCCAGTAGGCGGCGACGAAAGAGCGTCATCCCCGCCCCGATGACCGCCACCTTGCGCACGCTACGCCTCCAAGACCGCGACGCCCCCGGTGGCCGTGGGGATGCCGCGCCAGGATTGCGCCACGCCCAGACTCGCGTCG
>JAZFPV010000139.1:0-2953 GCA_036444795.1 Thermoplasmata archaeon | reverse complement strand
TGGACTTGGGCTTGGCGCGGGGCTTCTTTCCCCTGGCTCTCCCCTTGGGTTCGGCCTTGTCCTCCCCCTTGAGGTAATCGGCCAAGTCGCGAATCGTCTCCCGAGCAGGTGGCGCCTCTTCGGTCTCCGGTTCCTCCGTAATCGTACGAAGCTCTTCGAGCTTCTTCCGCAAGTTCCCGAATCCCCGGGAGATCCGGCCCGATTTCGTTCGGAAGGAGTCGAGGATCGCGTCCATGTCCAGGTCGGCGTGGACCTCAATCATCGATCCGGGGTCCCGAGCGACCTCCCGGATCCTCGGTTGGGCCGCCTTGCCACGAAACATGCCCTCGGGGGCGGCGTAAAGGGATAGGACCTCCTCCCCGTCCTTCATGATCAGGTAGCCCTCCCCGGCCTCGTCCGATCGAATGATCTTGAGGTATCCGGTGAATCCCTTCTTCTTCAGAATCGGGACCATCCGCTTGAGGGCGTCCGGCCGGCCCTTAAAGGACTTGGAGACCCGCCCCTTGGGGAGTTTGAGGTTCTTAATCACCGCAGGCCCTGTTCTCGAGCTCTTTCGAGGCTCATAAATACCTTAATGCGCAAGTTCCAGCGCTGATAACCGGGCCCCGGACCGCCCCGCTCTCCAGTCTCGGGGCCCCGCGAACGAGACCGAATCTATTAAGCAGCCAGCGCTCTCCTTTCCTCGAAGCGGGCACAGACCGGGGGATGGACCTGAAGTTCTACACGTTGGACGACTTCGATCCCGCAGGCCGAACCGTCCTCCTGCGCCTGGACATCAACTCCCCCATCGACCCCACGTCAGGGCGCATCCTCAACGACAGCCGGATTCGCCAGCATATGATCACCCTCCGGGAGCTCCGTGACGCTCGAGTGGTCATCATGGCCCATCAGGGGCGGCCGGGAAAGGACGACTTCACGACCATGGAGGCCCACGCGGATCGGCTCTCCTATTACCTCGGCCGAGAAGTACGGTACGTGGACAGCCTGTTTGGACGCCAGGCCTTGGCGGCGATCACCGGTCTCCAACCGGGGGAGTTCCTACTCCTAGAGAACACCCGCTTCTACTCCGAGGAGGTCGTGCTCCAAGGCGTTGGGCCCGACAAGATGGCCTCCTCCCGTCTCGTCACGACCCTCGGCCCCCACGCCGATCTCTTCATCAACGACGCCTTTGCCGCGGCCCACCGGGCCCAGCCGAGCCTCATCGGGTTCTGCGAGCGCGTTCCGGCCCTCGCAGGGCGGGTGATGGAACGTGAGGTCCGCGCCCTCGATCGCGCATTACATGGGGAGGACCGACCCAAGGTCGCTATCTTGGGGGGCCAGAAGGTGGACGACTCCTTGGAGGTGGCCCGCCGGTTTCTAACCGAAGGGATCGTAGATCGGGTGCTGACGACCGGAGCGGTCGCCAACCTCCTCCTGTGGGCGCAGGGGACACGGCCTGGAAAGCCGAGTGAGGAGTTCCTGCGGCGCGAGATCCCCGGCGTCGAGGCCGTCGTGGAAGAGGGAGCACGACTCCTCGCGAAATTCGGGGATCGGATCGAGCTACCCGAGGACCTCATCCTCAACGTGAAGGGGCGTCGAAAGGCCATCACCGTCGCCGATTTGCCCTCGGAGTACCCCATCTATGACGTGGGGCTCAACACCATCGTTCGGTACCTGGACGAGATCGCGGAGGCCGCGGTCATCCTGTTGAACGGGCCCGCCGGCGTCTTCGAGATCGAGGAGTTCTCGGTGGGCACCCGGGAGTTGTTCCTGGGGGTGGCCCGTGCGAAGGGCTTCAAGGTGGTCGGCGGAGGCCACACGGTCACCGCCGTGGAACAGCTGGGAATCGCCCACCAGCTCGACCATGTCAGCACCGGGGGAGGGTCCCTGATTCACTACCTGGCCGGACGACCGCTCCCCGCCATCGAAGCCCTCGAGCGGTCCCGGGCCAAGTTCCCGGCCCCGACGCTAGGCCTATAGGAATCATCACCGATACCCGAGGCGTGAGGGTTTTATCCTGGCCCTCCGAGGGCCGGGGGATGTCGTCCGGAACCGTCCCCACCTACGTGCGAGGCCTCGATGACCTCCTGGGGGGCGGGATCCCCGCGGGCAACGTGGTCCTGTTCACCGGAACCCCCGGCGCCCGGAAGACCTCCCTCGTCTATCACATCCTCCACCACAACGCGAGGGAGGGGCGAAGGGGCCTCTTCATCGCCCTCGAGCAGGGGGAGAAGGACCTCCTGGACGGGATGCGAAACCTGGGCCTGGATGACGTGAGCGAGAAGGACCTCTACGTCATGGACACCGTGGCCCTGCGGGCGGAACTGGAGGAGCATGAGACCGAGAAGGACTGGCCCGCGATCATGCGTTATGTGATCCAGGAGTCCGTCCAGGCAGACCGAAGGGAGATCATCGCCATCGACTCCTTGGATGTCCTGTACGCGCTCGGGAGCCTCGTCAATCCGCGACGGGAGCTCTTCCACTTCTTCAACTTCCTGCGAGACATGAATCAGACCGCGCTTCTGATTTCGGAGATTCCCATCGGGAGCACCGGACTCAGCCGATACGGGGAGGACTTCCTCGCCGACGGGGTCTTCCTTCTCCGCCACTACGATGTGGGGGAGACCGGGGTCCAGCTGCGCCTGCGGTGTGTGAAGATGCGACGGACGAGACACGAGGAAGGGTACTACGCGCTGGACCGGGACCCCAGCGGGTTCTACGTGACGAACGTGATCTCACGACAGGGAGAACACCTCCTCCGTCGGTAGGGCGTTCCTTGGCCGCCCCTGGCGGGGCACCGTGTCCGTCGCCTCAAAAAGCCTGCACGACGTAGACCATGATGCCGATGATGATCAGACCCAGGAAAAGCGAGCCAATCTGGACACGATTGAATCGCCTCTGCAGCCCGACCACCACATCCCGGTGATCACAGGTCTCCTCCTCCAGGTGGGTCAGCAATTTCGTTGCGCTCCCG
>JAZFPV010000138.1:0-3906 GCA_036444795.1 Thermoplasmata archaeon | reverse complement strand
AGAAGCAGGGTTAGATGAAGTCCTCGAAGTCCTTGACGAGCTCCGGGTGCTTCGCCTTGACGGCCTCGAGGATCGCCAGGACGGAGAGCCGTTCGACCCCGGCGTCCGCGAGACTGTCGACGATCTTGTCCAACGTCGCATCGTCGAGCCGCGCCAATTTCTCCTTCGCCATCCAGTTTCGGTAGAGGGTGTTCTCCATCTTTGCCCTCCATCCGGTCTCGTACTTCATCAACTGGTCCAGGGAGAAGTCTCCCCCTTGGGCAGCCTCCCCCAGCACCTCCCCTGCGACCCTTCCTGCCCGGCAGGCGTTGGCCACCCCGCCTCCCGTAATCGGGTCGATCTGCCGAGCCGCATCTCCCACGAGCATGATCCCGGGTGCGACCGTCTTCTCCAACGGTGGGTTGGTGGAGACCCCTCCGGCGACCCAGTCCAGGGGCTTTCCGTCGCTGATCCTCGGATCCTTCTCGATGAACTTGTCCAGGTAGGTCTTGGCGTCGGCCTTGTCGATGACCTTCTTCGCCATCACACCGATGCCCACGTTCGCCGTGTCGGCGGATTTGGGAAACACCCACAGGTACCCCCCCGGGGCCACTCCGCTCCCGAGGTAGAACTCGCAGTAGAGGGGATCTACCTCTATCCCCGTGAGTCGGTACTGTAGGCAGCTCATGATGTCCCCGCCCTTGAGCATCGTGTTGAGGCCCGCCCACCGGCCCACCTGGGACTCGAAGCCGTCGGCGGCGACGACGCAGCCGGCTTTCAGGTTAAATCGGTCGGCGAAGTGTTCCACCCGAACCCCATTGACCGTCCCGTTCTCCCGGGTGACGTCCGTCACGGTGGCCTTGACCATGATTTCCGAGCCGGCCTTGGCCGCTTCCAGGGCGAGGGTCTTGTCAAAGATGTCCCGCTCGATGACCATGCCGACCTCGCTGCCGGCGTACTTCGAGCCGATGGTCAGGCGATGCCCGCCCGGAGACACGATGTGGGCGCCCTCGACTTCGTTGGTGAACCAACGCTTGTCGATGGTGATGCCGGCATCCTCAAGGTGGACCTTGGAGAGGCCCTCGCCGCAGCGAACGGGGGAACCGATGTCTTGGCGTTTCTCCAGAAGAATCGTCCGGGCGCCGTTCATCGCTGCGTAGCGGGCCGTGTTGCTGCCGCCCGGGCCCGCGCCGACCACGATGACGTCGTATTCGTCCCGGAACGGCGGCACCGGATCACCCGAGCATAGAGCGCTTGTGACCTCGGGGGAAGTCGATGGCACCCACGGGGCAGGTCTTCACGCAGAGCCCACACTGGGTGCAGCTGTCGTCGAAGGTGATCAGGACCTCCGTGAGGAAGATCGAGTTGGGGGGGCAGGCCCCGACACAGGCCCCGCAGTGGAGACACGTGGCCGTGTCGATGGCCATTATGCCGTTGTCGATGATGGCTTCCGGACTAACTGTTCCCTGCATGGCGCTCTCTCCACTCTTGCAGGGGCACCGCGAACTTCTTCTCGATTTCGTTGCGGAAGGTCGGTCCGGTGTTGTAGGCGCAGAACGGAATGATCCGCCCGTCGGGGCTGGCGTAGTGGATGACGCACCGCTTCACCCGCTCGATGTCGTAGTTGTAGTTGTCTTGGAAGTGCATGCCGCCGACGTACATGACGCGCCATGAGAACTCGGCGGCCCCTTTCTTATCCCCCGACTTGAACAGGGCGCCGAGGGTCTTCAAGAAGGTGCGCAGGCCCATCCCGCTCGGAGCCTTCTCCTCGTCGAAGTGTCGTCGGAGCAGGTTCAGGGCCTTGATCTTCGAGACAAACTTGATCTTGGAGTCCTTGGCCCGCTGGGCCAGCTCCCACATGTCCTCCACCAACCCCTCGACGTCCACGAAGCGGGTCAGCGGGATGGGGTCCTTGTCCTTCTCCAGGAAGAAGTAGGACGCCAGGCCGCAGCCTGGGTGGGACGTGAAGGAGGTCTTCGCGCTGTCCGTGAGGATGCTGACGAGCTCGGAGATGGGGGCGACGAAGGGGACGGGATACCAGTCATCCGGCTCCGCGTATCCGGTCTGGTCTGCGAAGTCGTGGGCGAGGTCGCTCAAGGTGTAGCGGAGCTTCTCTCGCTCCTCGTCGGGGATCCGCCCCGTGAGGCTCACGGGCTGGTAGTTCACGCCCTTGACGACGTCGCTGTTCTCGATGGCGAACTCCATGATGGGGCCGACCTGGTCCTCGTTGAAGGAGCCCACCATGGTGGGCACGAGGGCGATGGTCGGGCGCGGCACGGCCATGTCCCGCACGCGCTGGATGACGTTCTTCTTGATCTGCAGGAGTGGCTTGCCTCGAGCCATGATGTAATTCTCTTCCTTGAGCCCGTCAAACTGGAGGTAGATGGTGTTGAGGCCCGCCTTCGTGGCGTCCTCGATGAACCCGGCCTCCGTGGCCATCCGGATGCCGTTCGTGGCCACCTGGATCTGCGCAAAGCCCATGTCGTGGGCCGCTTGCACGTATCGCACGAAGTCAGGGGAAATCGTGGGCTCGCCGCCGGCGAACTGGATCGCGTTGACCGGGATGGGCCGCTGGGCCCGTAGGACCGCGAACTCATAGATGATCTGCTCGAACGCGGGCTCGTAGACGTACCCGGCCGCGTTGGCGTTGGCAAAGCAGACCGGACACTTCAGGTTGCACCGGTTCGTGAGGTCGATGTTGCACAGCGCGGTGTTGCTGTAGTGGAGGTTGCACAACCCGCACTCGTACGGACACACCGTGGCGTCCGTGATGGCGGGGTTCTGGATCCCCACGCCATCGAAGGCCCAGGATTCGGCCTTCAGGTACATGTCCACGTCGGACCAGCACACTTCCTTGAACTCTCCGTGGTCCTGACACTCCTTCTTCATGACGAGAGCGCCGGCCTCCTCGTACAGAACTGCGGGGATGATCTTCACGCACTCCGGACAGAGGGAACCCGTGCGCCGGGGGAGGCCCTTCCGAAGCTTGGAAGGCATCGTCACCGTCGCGTTGACGTCGCGGGACTCCTGGTACCGCTGGACCACCTTCTTTCCCGTGCCCCGCGGATCGGAGTCGTACATCCAGTTCTCTTTCTTCCGAGCCTTCCGGTCTTTCTTTTCGAGGCTTATCTCTCGAATATCGTAGGACATACCACCGCCTCCTCGCCTTGGACCTGAGCCCCCAGTAGAAAGGGGGTCTATTTTAACACTATGTAGCGAATGACACTACAACAGAACGTCACGCTCGCTTCTTCTGGCTGATCAGGACGCTGAAGGCACGGCAGGCCGCCCCCCATGGCTTGAAACGGAATTCATACCGGTCCCCGTTCGATTGCACGACCATGCGCAGGTGTTTCCGACTCCGATTGTTCACCTTCCCGATTTCCTTGAGGGGGAACTCGAAGAAATCGAAGATGTGATCCTTGAGCCGGGGCCCCATGTACCGGGTGCGGTCGATGGCTTGGAGGGTCCCCGCGTAGGCCTCGTCCTCCGGAACGCTCTTCTCCGGATCGCGCAGCCCTACGACCCGATGGTTCGTGTAGTAGATCAGCCACAAGCCGGAGGGGAGGAAGGGTTTCCGGCTAAAGGCGCTCTTCTTAAAGGACTCGAGGGTGAGACCGCGACGGGCGTACACGCGCTCCCGCTCGGCGAGGATGAGCGCCGCCTCCTGATCATAAAGGACATCCAACCCCTCCTCAGAGCCAATCTTCATCTTGACCTCTTCGAATCTCGTTGGCCATAAAGACCTTCGGCTGGATGCCCGGCGGCGGGGCCGAACCCGGCCCTCAGCCGAACTTTTGTTGGCCCGGCGCCTGGCCCGATGGCCGCGGTCGTTTCACCAGCTGATTCAGAAACCGCCCTGCATCGGAGTACATCCGGACGCCGTGGAAGGTGAAGAGCGCGCGTCGGTAATCCCCGGTCTGGGCC